>DATBCR010000680.1:0-2781 GCA_036270375.1 Pseudonocardiaceae bacterium
CTGGACGAACGCCTCACCGGCCAGTACCTGATCGCCCTTTACCGCAGCGGCCGCCAGTCCGCCGCGCTCGAACACTACCAGCGAGTCCGAAGTAGACTGATCGAACAGCTCGGCACCGACCCCAGCCCACCCCTGCGCGAGCTGTACCAGCAGATCCTGACCGCGGACGCCGGCCTCGCCGCGCCGGCCGCCAGTCCCGTGGTGACAACCATTGGCACTCCGACGCCACGGCAACTCCCGGCCGCACCGCAGTGGTTCGTCGGGCGTGCCAACGAACTCGCGCTGCTCGACGACGCGCTGGACGCCGAGGCAACGCGCGGCCGGACGGTGGTGATCTCCGCGATCGCCGGCATCGGTGGCATCGGCAAGACCTGGCTGGCGCTGCACTGGGCCTACCAGCACCTGGACCGGTTCCCGGACGGCCAGCTGTATCTCGACCTGCGCGGCTACGCCCCGACAGCGGATCCGTTGGCCCCTGCCGACGCGATCCGCGGCCTGCTCGCCGCACTCGGCGTGCAGAGGGACCGGCAGCCGAGCGAGTGGGACGCCCAGGTGGGCCTATACCGCAGTCTGTTGGCCGACAGGCGAATGCTGATCGTGCTCGACAACGCGCGGGACGCGTCCCAGGTCACGCCGCTGCTGCCGGGCAGCGCGACATGCACGGTGCTCATCACCAGCCGGCACCGGCTGGCCGGCCTGGTGACCACCCACGGGGCGCTGCCGCTGCCGCTCGACGTGCTCACCAAGCACGAGGCCTACCTGCTGCTGACCCGGCGCATCGGCCGGGACCGGGTGATCGCGGAACGCGAAGCCGTCGACGGGCTGCTGGCCAACTGTGCCGGCCTGCCGCTCGCGCTCGGCATCGTCGCCGCCCGCGCGAACAAGCACCCCGACTTCCCGCTCGCCACCCTCGCCGACGAGCTCGACGGCGAGGCCAACCGGCTGGACGCACTGGACGACGGCGACCTGACCGCCAACCTCCGCGCGGTGCTGAGCTGGTCGCACCACCCGATGTCCGGTCCGGTGGCCAGCACGTTCTGGCTGGTCGGACTCGCGCCCGGCCCGGACATCGGCCTGCCGGCCGCGGCCGCGCTGACCGGCCTGCCGATCGGTCGGGTGCGGATGCTGTTGCGGGAACTGGAGAACGTGTCGCTGGTGCAGGAGCACGTGCAGGGCCGCTACCGGATGCACGACCTCATTCGGTTGTACGCCAAGGAGCAGGCCCTGCGGGACTGCCCGGAACCCGTCCGTACCAACGCACTCCGACGCCTGGTCGGCTTCTACGTGCACACCGCGTACGCGGGCGAACGACTGCTATACCCGCAGGTGGTCCCGATCGAGATCGGCGACCCGCCGGCCGGCTGCCAGCCACATCCCCTGCGCGACGACGATGCGGCACTGGAGTGGTTCACCGCGGAACACGTCAACCTGCTGGCCTGCCAGCGGTTCGCCGCGCGGCGGGGCTGGCACACGCCGGTCTGGCAACTCGCGTACGCCCTGAAGACCTTCCACGCGCGGCAGGGACGGATGCAGGAGGTCCTGGCCACCGCACGGGCAGGACTGGCCGCCGCTGAGCTCCTTGGCGACCCGGGTGTCCAAGCCATGGCCCATCGGCTCGTCGGCGGTGCCTGTGCCTACTTCGGCCTGCTCACCGAGTCGATCGACCACTTAGGACAGTCACTGAACTACGCCGAGCGCACCGGCAACGTCCTGTCGCAGGTCCGCGACCATCACGTGCTTGCCGGCGCGTGGGAGGAGTACGGGGACTGCGACAAGGCACTCGAGCACGCGACGCACGCCCTCCAGCTGGCAAGGCGGCTCGGCGGGCCGGTGCTGGAAGGCCGGGAACTCAACGCCGTCGGCTGGTACCTGGCCCTGCTGGGTCGATACGAACAGGCCCGTGTGCACTGTGCGGCGGCACTGACGCTGCTCCGCCCGCACACGAAGGACGGTGAGGCGGCCACGCTGGACAGCCTCGGGTACATCGACACGCGAACCGGGCACTACGCACAGGCCGTGACACAGTTCCAACTCGCGCTGGTCCTGCGTCGAACACGCGGCGACAGCTATCAGGTGGCCAACACCCTTGAACACCTCGGCGAAGCCCAAGCCGCCCTCGGTCAACACGACGACGCGCGCCAATCCTGGCAGGAGGCACTCGAATTACACCAGGAACAACATCGAGACGCGGACGCCACACGCATCCAGCGTCAACTCGCCGGTCTCGACCGGAGTTGATTGACAGTTCCGGTCAGCCCAGGCCAGACAGTTCTTCGCTGAGCGACCACAATCGTCCAGCGGCTTCGGTGTCTTTCGCCAGGGCGCCCGGCTCCTCGGGCTTGCACTTGACGAAGTAGCCGCCGGTCGTCTCGGCCACCTCCGGTGAACTGGCCAGATAGACCGACGTCTCCGCACCCGTCGCGGGACTGGGCGCGAAACGCATGCCCACCCGCACCACTACGCCGAGCACGCCGGTGACGTCTCGACCGATGGCCGTACGCACCAAGCCGGGATGCAGACAGTTGGCCGTGACACCGGTGCCGGCCAGCCGCCTGGCCAACTCGTTGGTGAACAGGACATTCAGCAGTTTCGACACCGGATAGGTCTGCTGTTGCCTTTCCAGGCCCGTGGCCAGTTCGTCCCACGGGATGGTACGGACCTGCTTGTGGGCGGCGGACGACACCGTGACCACGCGCGCGGGCGCGCTGCGCACCAGCAAGTCGCGCAACAGGTTGGTGAGCAGGAACGGCCCGAGGTGGTTGGTGGCGAACGTGGTCTCCA
>DATBCR010000681.1:0-4868 GCA_036270375.1 Pseudonocardiaceae bacterium
CCGACCGGCACGTCCCAGTCGCCGGTGCCGTTGCCGATCACGTGATACAGGAAGATTCGGTTCTGTCGTAGGTCCGGGCCGTCCGCGCGTACGAACATGCCGATCAGTGCGTCTGTCAGCGCGACACCGCGAACCGTGTCGTCGGCGAATGTCTTTTCCAGCACCACGTTGATCGGTTCGTCGAACAGCGTTCGGCAGGCGTGCTCGCCGACAAGTGATCGAATGTGTGCTCGGCTGGGCAGCGGCTCGGTCAGTGTGGGGAACACCCGCTCCGCAACCGACGTCGTCATCCGGTAGAAGTCTTGCCAGCGCTCGTAATCCGAGTCCGAGCCGGCCACCCTGCGGAACGACGCCGCGGTGCCGGCCGGGTCGGCGTCGTCCACCAGCAAGCCGGTCGGGCCGTTGCGGTCGACCGGTGTGTACGAGTGGACCTGTCGGTGCGCGAGGCGGATCGGCAGGCCCAGTTCGTCGATGATGCTTCTGGGCAGCAGGCTGACCAGGTACGAGTACCGGGACAGGCGGACGTCCACCCCGGCGAACGGCCGGGACGACACCGTGGCGCCGCCGACGGCACCCGCTTTTTCCAGCACCAGCACGGAAAGCCCGGCTCGCGCCAGATAACTGGCCGCGACGAGCCCGTTGTGACCGCCGCCGATCACCACCACGTCCCGACGATCGGTCACGTCGACCACCACCCCTTCGTGTCACTTCGTCGTACCCAAGGGGTGGGTGTGTGTCAACCCAGGTCGGGGGTGGGTGCGGGTGCGCGGCCTGGTGCGCCCGCGCGGAGGCCGTCGAAGATGATGCCAAGGGTGCGGTCTCGCAACGGCCGGTCCCAGCCGCCGCGCAGCGCTCCTTGGCTGGCCGCGCCCAACAGTGCCATCACGTCGGCGATGCGCACGTCCGGCCGGACCGTGCCGGCGTTCTGTGCCAGCTCCAGCAGCGTCTCGACGGCCTGCTGCAACGCCAGTACCTGCACCGCAGCGCCCGGTCCGCCGCCGCCGAGCAGTTCCACCACGGTCCGCTTGATCGTCGCCTGTTCCACCAGGTTGGTGGCGAAGTCGAACAGGGCGGTTTCCGGGTCGCCGTCCACCGCGAGTACCCGCACCTGTTCGGTGAGGCGGCAGCGCAGGTCGGCCATGATCGCGGCCAACAGGTCCCGCTTCGTCGGGAAGTGCCGGAAGACGGTGCCGATGGCCACGCCCGCGCGACTGGCCACCTCCTCGGTGGACGCGGTGGCGCCTAGTTCGGCGAACACCGACGCGGCCGCGTCCAGGATGCGGGCCCGGTTGCGTTGCGCGTCGGCGCGCAGCACCGGCTTGATGTCGGTCAGCTGGTCCGTGCTTGTCATCGGGCCACGTCCGTTCGGGGCAAGTTTGTTAGGGACCTTTCCTAACTAGCAGTAGCTATGTTCCTACTGGGAGTTCAATCCAGACGTCAAGGCACGGTAAGGCCACATGCGATTCCCGCATGGAAAGCCGACCGCGAGCCGACCGCGAGCCGACCTTCGTCAGCGGCTGGATCGACCCCGTGCGCGCCGCTTCGGCGGGGCGGCCGTCGTCGCCCGGACGATCAGGTGGGTCGGCAGATCCAGTTGGCTGATCGCGGGCCGTTCGTCGCCGAGTTGGCCCAGCAGCAGGTCGATCGCGCCGCGGCCGGCTTCGCGCACCGGCATGGCCACCGTGGTCAGTGGGGGCATGCACACGGCAGCGAAGACGAGATCGTCGAAGCCGGTGAGGCTCAGTTCGCCCGGCACGTCGATGCCTCGATCGCGCAGCCGGGCCAGCACCCCGAGCGCCATGATGTCGTTGTAGGCCACGATCGCCGTGACGTCCGCCGCCACCGCGAGGTCGGCCGCTGCCACGCCACCGTCGTAGCGCGGCGGGAACGGTCCGATCTCGACGATCTCCACGTTGTGCTGGCGGGCCGCCGCACGAAGGCCGCGCCGCCGCTCCCGGTTCGACCACGAGTTGCGCGGGCCGCCGAGATAGGCACATCGGCGGTGGCCGAGTTCGGCCAGATGCGCCACGAGTTGCCGCATGCCGCCCGCGCTGTCCATCAGTGCCGCGCCGATGCCCCGGACCCGGCGGTTCAGCAGCGTGAGCGACGTCGTCTCGGCCAATGTGACGATGAGACCGTCCTTGATGCCCGGCGAGCACAGCAGCACGCCGTCCACCTGCTTGGTCATCACCCGGACCAGTTCCTCCTCGGCGGCCGGGTCCTCGTCCGAGTCGCCGACCAGCAGCGCGTACCCGGCTGCCCGTGCGCGCGCCTGCACGCTCTTGAGCACACCGGTGAAGAACGGGTTGCCGAGATCGGGCACGACGATGCCGATGTTGCCGGTCCGGCCGGTGATCAGGCTGCGCGCCGCCGGGCTCGGGCGGTAGCCGAGTCGCGTCGCGACCGCGATCACCCGCTCCCTGGTCACGTGGTTCACCAGGTGCGGCGAGCTGAGCGCGCGGGACACGGTGGCCACCGACACCCGCGCCTGCTCCGCGACATCGCGGATCGTGACAGGCACCGTGCTCCTCAGGCCAGCTTGCGAAGGGGTTGGTCTGGGCACGATGGTAGATCAAGAGCCCGCCGACCGGGCCTTCTGGTGACCGGCGCGGCCGGCGCGGTGCTTACGCGCCGACGATTCATCGGATGATTCTTGACGAGTGGCGTTCAATGGAGTAGACCACAGGAAAACGTTTGTAGCCCGTGTAGTCGTCAGTTGAACGGATCGGCGTCGGCGATGTGGCGGTTCGTGCTCGACCACCTCGTCGGCTAGGTGCTTAACGTGCGCTAAACATCGGGTCTGTCATCGAGAGTTGTCACTCAGGTTCGTCCGGGAACACCTACCGAAATGGAGCCGCCATGGCACCGTTGACAGGGTCGCGCGGCATGTTCGCGGCACTATGCGCCGTCGTGCTCGGCGTGGGTGGCATCGCCCTTGCCGCGCCCGCGACCGCCGCGCCGGCCGCGGTGAACTTCTTCGTGTCGCCGACGGGCAGTGACGGCAACGCGGGCACGAGTGCCACTGGCCCGTTCCAGACGTTGCAGAAGGCGCAGAGCGCCGTGCGTGCCGTCAACCAGGCCACCGCGGGCCCGATCACCGTCAACCTCGCAGGCGGCGACTACCGGCTGACGTCGCCGCTTGCCTTCACCTCGGCCGATTCCGGCACCAATGGCACCATCACGTGGCAGGCCGAGTCGGGCGCCGCGCCGGTCGTCAGCGGTGGTGCGCGGGTCACCGGGTGGACGCGGTTCGACGCGGGCAAGAACATCTGGGTGGCGGCCGTGCCCAGTTCGCTTGATACGCGCCAGGTCTACGTGAACGGCACCCGGGCGCAACGGGCCGGCGGCGCGCTGCCGGTGAGCGTCAAGCAGACCGCAACCGGCTATACGACGTCGGCCGGCGACCCGATGGCCGGCTGGGCCAACCAGAGCGAGATCGAGTTCGTCTACAAGGGCGGGCTCGGCGCGTGGACCGAACCGCGCTGCCCGGTCGCGTCGATCACCAGCACCACCATCACGATGGCCCAGCCGTGCTGGAACAACTCCACCAAACGGGTGCTGCGCACGGACGGCTCCGGTCGGACGTTCGAACTCGTCGGCCGCCAGTCGATCACCGAGGCGCCGACGTCGGTGGAAAGCGCGATGCCGCTGCTCACCAAGGCCGGCCAGTGGTACCTGGACCGGACCGCGCACAAGCTGTACTACATCCCGCGTACCGGTGAAACCCTGTCCAGCGCGGACGTCGAGGCGGCGAACCTGTCGACGCTGATGTCCGTGCACGGCACGCCGTCCGCGCAGGTGCACGACATCGCGTTCCACGGCATCCAGTTCTCCTACGCCACCGACACGACTCCCAACACCGGCACCGGTTTCGCCGAGATCCAGGCGACCTACACCATCACCGGCACCAACGGATTCGCCACCCAAGGCCTGTGCACGTTCGTGTCCGGCGGGACGTGCCCGTACGGCAACTGGACCAAGATGCCCGGCAACGTGAACCTCGGCGACGACAACAACATCACGTTCGACCACGACTACTTCGTCCACCTCGGCGCCGCCGGCCTGGACATCGGCGACGACTCGCAGCACGACACGGTGACCGCCAACGTGTTCACCGATATCTCCGGCAACGGCCTGGACATCGGTGGTGTGGACGCCAACAATCCGGCCACCGCGCAGCGGACCGGCTCGATCACCGTGCGGGACAGCCATTTCACCGACACGTCCGCCGAATACCACGGCGGCGTCGCGATCGACGTCGGCTATGTGCAGGATTCCACGTTCGCACACAACCAGATCGACAACGTGCCGTACTCGGGCATCTCCGTCGGCTGGGGCGGCTGGCCGGACAAGGTGAAACTGCCCGCGGAGCCGAACTTCTCGCACGGCAACAACTTCACCGACAATCTGATCTTCCGGCACATGCTGGACCTGTCGGATGGCGGCGGCATCTACACCAACGGCATTACCGGTACCTCGCTGGCGACCGGTGAACACGAGACCGGCAATCTCATTCACGACAACATCGCGACCGCGGGACACGGCATTTATACGGACAACGGCGCGAGTTACGTCACCATCACCGGAAACGCGGAATACAACATCAACTCCAACGTGTGGGGAAGTAATCACGTCAACTATACGCTGAACAACGGCACCGACGACCCGCTGGACATCGAGAACAACTGGTGGACAAACGGGCCGGCGGACACGAATGCCAAGTCCGTCCTGATCCAGCACAACCACAACATCACATCACCGAGCCAGATCCCGGCCAGCATTGTCGGTGCGGCCGGTATCGAAAGCGCGGACACCGGCATTCTGAGCTGGAAACCTGCCCTCTGAAGTAGTTTCTGGAACGAAACTAG
>DATBCR010000682.1:0-4181 GCA_036270375.1 Pseudonocardiaceae bacterium
CGGGCGCCGCGGTCGGCTCGCGATGACGACGTGTGCCGGCTGCTGTTCTTCGGGACCATTCGGCCGTACAAGGGTTTGGAGCATCTGATCGCCGCGTTCGACCAGTTGCCGGCGGACTATCGGCTGACCGTCGTCGGTGAGACCTGGGAGGGCTGGACGGCGCCGCTGGAGCTGATCGCACGGTCGCCGCATCGTGACCGGATCACGCTCGTCAACCGGTATGTGTCCGACGACGAGGTGACCGGGTTCTTCGCGCGGGCCGACGCCGTCGTGCTGCCTTATGTGCGGTCGTCGGCGAGCGGGCCGCTGCACATCGCGATGAGCAACGGCCTGCCGGTGGTGGTGACGGCGGTCGGCGGGCTGGCCGAGGCGGTGGCCGACTACGAGGGCGCGATCACCGTGCCGCCGGCCGATGTGCCGGCGTTGACCGATGCGCTGCGGTCGGTGCGCGAACTGGCCGGTATCCGCTACCCGGACCCGCATTCCTGGCAGCGCAACGTGGACACGATCCTGGCCTACCCTCGGGTGGCGGTCTGATGCGGATCGGCATGGTGAGTCCCGGTTATCCGCCGACCCTGGGCGGGGTCGAGGTGGTCGTCGCGCGGACCGCGACCGCGCTGGTCCGAGCCGGCCATACGGTCGAGGTACTGGCGGCCGATCGCGCGCGGACGTCGGTGACGGAGGACGAAGGCGTTGTGGTGCGGCGGTTCCGGTCGTCCCGGTCGGTCAACTTCCCGGTGGCGCCTGGGTTGTGGCGGTACGTGCGGGCGTTCGGCGAACGGTATGACGTGCTCCATGGGCATGGCTACCACACCCTCGGCGCGCTCGGCGCCGCGCTGGTGGCGCCACGCGCTCGGTTCGTTTTCTCGCCGCACTACCACGGCACGGGGCATTCCGCGCCGAGGGCCGTGCTGCACCACGTCTATCGGCCGGTCGGCCGGCTCGGGTTTCGTCGGGCGGAGACCGTGGTGTGCGTGTCGGAGGCGGAGGCACGGATCGTTCGCGCGCACTTTCCCGGGACACGGACTCGGATCCATGTCGTGCCCAACGCGGTGGACGTGGCTGGAATCCAGGCGGCGCAACCATTTGCCGATGGCGGCGGCGCGCCGACGGTGCTCAGTGTCGGGCGGTTGGAGCCGTACAAGCGGGTCGACCGGCTGATCAGGGCGTTCGCATCGGTGCCGGCCCGGCTCGTGGTGATCGGCGACGGCCCGGACCGTGCGCGGCTGGAAGGCCTGGCCGGCGACCGAGTCCGGTTCCTCGGGCGGATCGACGACGGCGAACTGTGGCGGTGGTACCGGACGGCCCGAGTGGTGTGCAGCCTGTCCGAACACGAGGCGTTCGGGTTGACGGCGGCGGAAGCCGTGGCGGCCGGTGCGCGGGTCGTGTTGTCGGACATCCCGGCGCACGCCGAACTGGGTCGCGCGACCCGTCTGGTTTCGGCGGCCGCGTGCGATGCCGAGGTGGCGGCCGTTCTCACGGAAGTGTTGCGCGACAAAGGACCCGGCCCGAGCGCCGACGGCATGCCGACCTGGGACGACGTGGCGGCGCGGCTCGTCGAACTGTACGACCGGAGTGCGTTGTGACCCGCCCGTGGCTGGCGTGGCCCGCGCTGTGGGTGACCGCGACGGCGGGCGGTGTGCTGCTCGCGGTCAGCTATTCGACGGCCGCCACCCGTGGCGTCGATCCTGGGCACTACGCCGTTTTCTGGGCCGGGATGCTGGTGTTCACGGTGCCGGCGGTCGCGGTGGCCGGCTCGCGGCGGGTGTCCGACCGGCTGCGGCTGGGCTGGTTGGCCGCGTACGCGCTGTTCACCTACCTGCCGAAGCTGTTGCGCAATCCGGGCGGCCCGCTGTACCACGACGAGATCGCGCACTGGCGGCAGACCGTCGGCATCACCACCACCGGCCACCTGTTCGAGCCGAACGCGACGATCGGCATCATCAGCCGTTTCCCCGGCCTGCACATCGTCGTCGCCACGATCAGCAAGTCCACCGGGCTGTCGGTGTGGCAGTCCGCGTTGGTGGTGCTGGTGTTGGCGCACGTGCTGACTGTGCTCGGTGCCGTTGTGCTCGGCGAGAGCTTGTTCGGGTCGGTGCGGGCGGGCGTGGCGGTCGCGCTGCTGTACAGCCTGAATTCCAGCTTTCTGTACTTCGACACACAGTTCGCCTATGAATCGCTTGCCATTCCGTTGTTCGTCTGGTGCCTCGCGGCGCTCGCCAAGGCGCACAGTGCCGGTGACCGTCCCGGATGGACGGTGGTGGCATCGGTGATCGGTGGCTTGACGGTCACCGTGCATCATCTGACGGCGATCATTCTGGTGTTGGTCATCGGGCTGGTGCTGGTGGTCACCGTGTTGGCCGCGCGCGGTGGCCGGGCGTCGTGGGCCATCGTGCGGAATACCTTGATTGTATTGGTTGTCACGGGTGGGGTCACGGCGGTGTGGATCGTCGTCATGGCACCGCAGACGATCAGTTATCTCTCCCCTTATCTCGGTGGTGGGCTGAGCCAGCTGCTCCATTTGTTCGCGGGTTCCGGCGGCGGCCGGACATTGTTCTCGGCAAGCACCGAACCGGGCTACGAGCGTCTGCTCGCGTTCGCGGCGCCGGCCATCATCGGGGTACTGGTGTTGGTCGCCGTTGTCCCCCGGTTGCGGCGGAATCGTGAGACGTGGCAAGCGATGCGGACCGCGCTCGGTGGATTCGGGTTGGTGTACTTCCCTTCGGTGTTGTTCATCCTGATCCAGTCCGGGGCGGAGGGTGCGCGGCGGAGTTGGGCGTTCACGTATCTTGGGCTCGCGGTGTTGGTGGCGCCCCTGGCGCTCGCGGTGTGGGATCGGGTGCGATGGCACCATGTTGTGGCGTTCGCGGTGTGGATGACGATGTTGGTGGGCAATGTGGCAGCGGGATTGGACGAGAGCTATCGGTTTCCCGGGCCGTTCATCTTCGGTTCGGACACCCGTTCGCTCACGCCGGAACTGCTGGCGGCCGCGTCCTGGTTCCGGGAACATGTCGGGGACGGCGTACGGATCGTGACGGACCGGTACACCGGCCTGGGATTCGTGCTGAACGCGGATTCGTGGACGGCCGCGCCAAGCGTCGGATTCCCCGCGTACGACTTGTATTTCGACGGTGCGCCGCCGTCCGCGCGGCTGGTGCAGGAGCTCGCGTCTTCGGACTACGAGTACCTGGTCGTGGACAAGCGAGTGACCACCAATCTCCCCGCCATCGGCAGCTACTTCGAGCCGGACGAGCCGTCCGCGCATTCCGAGGAGCAGCCCGTCCCGGCCGCCAATATCGCCCGCTACCAGCACGAACCGTGGACCACCAAGGTGTTCGAGAGTGACGACTACGTGATCTACCGCTTCGACTTCGACGTCATCGCAGCGGGGGTGCACCCGTGAAGGTGATCGCGCGGCGGCTGGCGCTGCCGGTGGGGCTTGTCGTGGTGGCCGCGCTCGGCTTTGCCTATGCGCCACCAGGAATCGTGCGTGCGGTGTTGGTGTTGCCGGCCGCACTGTGGGTGCCGGGGCGTGGGCTGCTCGGGTTGTTCGGGGTGCTCGCGAGTGCCGGGCGGTGGCGGACCCCGTTGTCGGTCCTGCTCAGTCTGCTGACGTTGGTCGTCGGCGCGCTTGTCGCGAACGCGGTGGGTGGCTCGGTGCCGGTGGCCGCGCTGCCGCTGGTGCTGGCGGTGGTGTTGTTGCCGTTGCACGTGATCGGCGAGCCCGCGGACGGGCCTGCCGTGTCCGTGCCCGCGCTCGTCCGGTTCGGCGCGCTGTTCGGGGTCGCCGCACTGGCCACGGGTGCGGTGCTGTGGTCGGTCGTGACCGCGCTGCCGACGCAGCCTGCCCGGCCGTATCTGCAGTTCGCGCTGGCCGGGTCGTACGCCAAGGTCACCGGTACGGTGCCGGTCGCGGTCGGACAGGTGCTGCGGGTGCCGGTGTCGGTATCCGGCGGCGACACCGGCGGACTGGCCGTCCAGTCGAAGATCAACGGCGCCGCCGGCTCGCCGGTCCCCGTTGGGGCCGGCGGCGCGGAGGTCCGGGTGTCCGCGCCGGCCGGCTGTCTCAGTCAGCTGAGTCTGGTGCTGGTCAAGGGAAAGACCGAGTTGCGCAGTGTCGACCTCTATCTGAGTTCCTGTGCGCACGGCTGAGCGTGGCGCGGCTCTGCTGCGCGCGGTCC
>DATBCR010000683.1:0-7157 GCA_036270375.1 Pseudonocardiaceae bacterium
AGCGGATCGGTTGTGATGCCGAAGCGCTGACGCAGTGCCCGGCCGGCGGCGTGAATCCCGGACATGCCATGGACACCTGGGCCCGGCGGCGTGGACGACGAGCACAGGTACACGCCTTCGATCGGGGTGCGGTACGGGTCCCAACTGGGGGTCGGGCGCATCACGGTCTGCCAGACGGACAGCGCGCCGGCCGCGATGTCGCCGCCGACGTAGTTCGCGTTGTGGTGCGACTGTTCCGCCGCCGACACGACGTGCCGCGCCACCACCAGATCACGGAAACCGGGGGCGAACCGTTCGACCTGTGCCGTGACAACGTCCCCGACGTCGAGCGGGGAATCGTGCGGAACATGCGTGTACGTATAGAAAGTGTGCCGCCCGTCGGGTGCCCGCGTCGGGTCGACCACTCCCGGCTGCACCGCCAGCACGTACGGCCGTTCCGCGTGTTTCCCAGCGGCGACCGCACGTTCCGCCGCGACCGCCGCCGGCCGGGAGCCGACCAGGTGCAGCGTGCCGGCCAGTTCGCATCCCCGCGCGGCCCACGGCACCGGCCCGGACAATGCGAAGTCTACTTTGGACACTCCTGGCCCGTAACGAAAACCCCTCAGCCGCCGCGCATAACCGGCCGGCAGTGCGGACCCGGCCAGCCGAACCAGACCGGCCGGTGCGACGTCGAGCAGGATCGCCCGTGCGCGCGGCAGTTCCGCCAGCGAGGCGACCGGATGACCGGTCACGAGCCGGCCGCCGCGGGCAGACAACTCGGCGGCCATGGCGTCGGCGATCGCCTGGCTGCCGCCCTCGGGAATCGGCCATCCGACGGCGTGCGCGAGCGTGGTCAACAGCAGGCCGACCCCCGCCGGCACCGGCGCTCGCGGCGCCGAGATCGCATGTGCCGCAACGCCGGCGAGCATCGCGCGGGACACGTCGTCACGCAGCCGCAGGCCCCACAGCGGCGTGCCGAGCTCGACGACCAGCGCAGCCAACCGGGCCGCCGTCACCGGGCTCGGCACCCGACGCAGGTCGGACATGCCAACGGCGACCACGTCCCGCCATCGCCGCACCAACGGCCCGAACAGCCCCCGCCACGCGGGTCCGTCCGCACCGAGCCCGTCGGCGGTCCGGTCCACATCCCGCCATGCCAGGCCGGCCCGCCCACCGTCCAGCGGATGCGCGAAGGCGACATCCGGCTGCAACATCCGCACCCCGTGCGCGGCAAGGTCGAACGCCTCGAAGAACGGTGACGCGAGCGCCATCGGATGCACGGCCGAACACACGTCATGCCGAAATCCCGGCAGGGTCAACTCGGCCGTCCGCGTCCCCCCGCCCACCGTAGGCCGCGCCTCGTACACGACCACCCGCAACCCGGCGCCGGCCAACGCGATCGCCGCCGCCAGCCCATTCGGGCCGGCACCGACGACGACCGCATCCACGTCATCAGCCATACACCGAATCCAATCGCACGGACGGCGACGCGCACGAGCCAGGCATGGCCGACGGTGGACGCGCATCCGCCAGCCACCAGGGCCACGCCGAATGCGGCGCCGACCAGCCCGGTGACAAACCGCGTCTTGCGCACCATAGATCCCTTTGGACAGGCCAGATGTCGGTATCCACGGCCACAAGTCTGTTGCCATTGCCTGACCTGGCCAGCTGCGGCTAGGCCGGCGGGGTCGTGTAGGCGGCGATCGTGGTGCGGGTGGTCGCCTCGGCCTCGTCGGCGGTCGCGCCGGACTTCTGGTACGCGACGCCCCACGCCTCACCGCTGCGCGTGATGAACTCCAGGGCGGCCGGGGTTCGTTGCCAGTCCTTGGGAATCTGGGTGGACGCACCGGAAAGGTGCGCGGTAAGGCCGATCAGCGTGAGATCCCAGCCGATGCCGACCGCGCCCGGCCCGAACTGCTCCCACATCGCCGGGTCGACGATCGCCACGTGTTCGAGTTCGAACACGGTCCGGTCGTCCGCGCCGGTCAGCCGCACCTCGACCTCGGTCGGCGGCAGCTCGCCGAAGATCCACGACACCCGCAGCAGCCTCGGTGGTTCGCAGCGCAGGATCTCGCCGCCCGCGTTGCCTTCGAGCTGGTACGTGCCACCGAGCCGGAGGTCGCCGGTCACCGGCAGGAACCACCTGCTGATCCGGTCCGCGTCGGTGCAGGCGTCCCACACGTCGTCGATCGGCGCGTCGAAATCCCTGCGCAGCAACACGGTTCGGCCGTCGCCGGCCGGGATGCGCCCGGTGCCCACCTCGCGGTGGATCTGGTTGATCTGGCCGACGATGTCCATCACTCGTGCTCCTTCGTCCTTTGTGGACCATGTGGATCCTGTTGACTTCGCGGGCCGCCGCCGACCCGGCGCCTGCGCCTGCCCCGTGCCAGTTCGGTGGCGAGGGCGTCCAGGTGCTGCTCCCAGAACCGGCGGAACCGGCCGAGCCACTCGTCGACCTCGCGCAGCGGTGCCGCGTCGACCGCGTACAGCCGCCGCGCGCCGTCCGCCCGAACGGTGGCGAATCCGTTCTCGCGCAGCACCCGCAGGTGTTGCGACACGGCAGGCTGGGAGATCCCGAACTCGGCCCGGATCGTGCCGCTGACCTCGCCGGATGCCAGCTCGCCGACGGCGAGCAGCTCCAGGATCCGGCGTCGGACCGGATCGCCGAGTACGTCGAAAGCCTGCACGGCGGCAGCATGCCACCATCGGCTTATATAAGTCAACACTGATATCCCGGCCGACGGCTTGGCGCCGTCGGCCGGGCGGGGATCAGTCGTCAGCTCAGCGCACCAACAGCGGCAGCAGGACGACGAGAAGGCTGATGATCACATGGGTCTGCACTGTCCACACACCTCCTCCCGTCCGCCGAATCGGACACCGCGGAATGCGCGACCGAGTGCACCGGATGGCCGCCGACGGCCGGCGGATGACCTGATACGGCGGACGCCGCCTGGAAGCCGAGTACGATGCCGAGCACAATTCCGACCCCAGCGCACCACAGTGCGATTCTGAACAAGCTCGACGCCGTACACAGCACCTTCATCACCACCCATTTTCCGGCACCGGACCCAGTGCCAATCGCGGTATGCAAATCATGATTCAGCGCCCGGCGACCCGGCCAGGGGTTTCCTGTTTCGTGGATCGGGAGGACACGGAAACCCCGGCCGGGCGGCTCGGAAAGTGGACAGAAACGTGCCAGTTCCAGGGACAAATCCGGACCACGGCGGTCGATCGGGCCACGTCGGCAGCGTACGGAACTAGACTCGCAGCTCGCGGTGGCGGATCTTGAGCTGGAGGTACCGCATGCACGACATCGTTGCCGACCTTGTCGAGGAAATGAAGGCCCTGCGGCGCGGCCGGGGAATTCTGGAGAGCCGGATCGAGGATCGTATCGGACCGGCTCTGCGGCTGGCGTGCGGTGTCCCGAACGGCAGCAATCCGACGGATATCCGGCGCCTTGTCCACACCCGGCTGGCCGATCTCGCCGACCAGTTGCCGGACGACTTGCGAAATGCGGTACTGGCCGCGTTCGCGATGCTGCCGGACACCCGCCAGCGCTTCTACCAGGAACGCGTGCGGTGGGTCGCGGCGCAGCTCGAACGGGACGAGCGGACCGCGCAGCGGCGCATCAACGAAGGCCTCCAGCACCTCGCGGAACTCGCCGCGGCCGGCATCGGGCTGGCCGAGGTCGCGGCGTCCGGTGAGCCGGGACCCGCGTGGTCCACAGACAAACTGCGCGTGAGCCTCGTCCTGGACCAGCCGAGGCCGGAGGCGTTCGAGTGGCGCCGGATCAGGTCCAATCGGGACGGCCTGCGCGAGATCGACCTCGAGTTCACCCTGACCGCACCGCCGTCGGCCGACCCGCACGATCCGGCGAACCTGCGGATCGCGATGCTCTACGGCGGCACCCTGGTGACCCGAGGCATGGCGGCGAGTCGCCGGTTCTCCTTCGCCGTGGTACTGGCACAGGAGCTGAACAGCGGTGAGCAGACCGAGATCGCGATGCGTTTCCAGGTGCCGGACGGCCAGTCGATGCGGCCGCACTACGTGTGCGTGCCTAGGGACCCCTGTGCGCTGTTCGACCTCCGCGTGCGGTTCGACGCGCAGCGGCTGCCGACCAAGCTGTGGCAGCTGTCGAAGGTCTTCCAGGCCGATATCGACGATCCGGGCGGCCAGGGCGAGATCATCCCGGTCGACACGGCCGGTGAGCTGCACCTGCGGTTCGAGGACCTGACCCCCGGCTTCGCGTACGGCGCGCGCTGGGACCTGCCGCTGGCCGGCCCAACCGGTGCGCCGACGTAACGGTTAACGCTCTGCTACCTTGGGTACCCGGGCCCGGGTGCGGTCGTTCTCGGCCGTCAGCGGCTCGCGGACCGATCATCAAGGGAGCTGCCCGATGGCTGTTGCGCAGTACCGTGACCACGAGGGGACGACCGGCATGGTGCCGGTGGCGACGCCGCTGCCGAGCCCATGGGCCGAGTCCCGGATCGCGGTCGTGGTGCCGACCTACAACGAGGCGGACAACCTGCCGATACTCGCCGAGCGCGTACTCGGCCTGCCGCTGCCCAACCTGCGCCTGGTGATCGCGGACGACAACTCCCCCGACGGCACCGGCACGGTCGCCGACGAACTGGCCGCGACCGCGAACGCCGAGGGGTCGGACCGGATGGTGGTGCTGCACCGCAAGGCCAAGGAGGGCATCGGCCGGGCGCACATCGCCGGCATGGTCGAGTCGATGGCGCGCGGCGCGGATTTCGTCGTGCAGATGGACGCCGACCTCAGCCATCAGCCCGAGGTCATCCCCGGCATGCTCGGCACGATGCTGTCCACGGACGCGGGTCTGGTGATCGGCAGCAGGTACGTGATCGGCGGTTCCCTTTCGGCGCAGTGGAGTCTGCACCGCAGGCTGCTCAGCCGGGGCGGCAGCGCATACGTGAACGCGATCATGCGGCTCGGCATCCGGGACACCACCGGCGGTTTCAAGCTGTGGCGCAGGGACGTGCTCGAAGCGATCGACCTCGACCGCGTCCGCAGCGACGGTTTCAGCTTCCAGATCGAGATGAACCACCGCTGCAAGCAACTCGGCCGGACGATCGTGGAGATCCCGATCCATTTCGAGGAACGTTTCAGCGGCACGAGCAAGATCAGCCTGCGAATCCAGCTCGAAGCCCTGAAACTGCCGTGGCAGCTGATGTTCGATCGCCGATGAGCGAGTTTGCGAGCGAATCATGTGGCCTGCCGCGTTCGCGAACGCGGCCGACGAGCGCGGGCGGGGCGGCGGCATGACCCGGCCGGCGCGGATCCTGGTCGCCGCCACCAGCGGCGCCGGTCATGTGACGCCGCTGCTGCCGTTCGCGGACGCGTTCGCGAAGCGCGGCGACGAGGTTCTGCTGATCGGCCCGCCCCCGCTGGACTCGACCGTGCGCGGCACCGGCCACGAGGTCCGGATCGGCGCGGCACCACCGGCGGACGAGGTGGCGGCGATCTGGCGGCGGGTGCCCGACGTGTCCCGCGCCGAGGCCGCGATCCTGATCAACCGGGAGTTGTTCGGCCGCATGGGAACCGCGGCGATACTGCCGGAGATGCTTGACGCATGCCGTGAGTGGCGACCGGATCTGGTGCTGCGCGAACCGTCCGAGTACGCGTCCGCGATCGCCGCCGAGCGCACCGGCATCCGGCACGCCCAGGTCGCCATCTCGCTCGCGGACGTCGAGGTGTCCGCGCTCGAACTCGTCGCGCCCGCACTCGCCGAGCACGGCGCCGACATCGTGGACCGGATCACCGCATCCCCGTACCTGACACGGTTTCCGGCCTCGCTCGACCCGTCGCCGTTCCCCGCGACCTACCGGTTCCGTGAGGCCGCGACGGAAATCGCCGCGAACCCGCTGCCGGACTGGTGGGACGGCGACGACGCGCCACTGGTGTACCTGACACTGGGCACGATCGCCGGCCGGCTGCCGATCGGCGTCGCCGCGTACCGGGCCGTGCTGGACGCGGTGGACGGGCTCAAGGTGCGGGTGCTGCTGACCGTCGGCCGGAGCTTCGACCCGGCGTCGCTCGGCCGTATTCCACCGAACGTGCACGTGGAAACCTGGGTGCCGCAAGCGGATTCGCTCGGCAGCGCCGCCGTTGTGTGCTGCCACGGCGGTTCCGGCACCACGTACGGCGCGCTGTCCGCCGGTGTGCCGCTCGTCGTCGTGCCGATGTTCGCCGACCAGCCCGCGAACGCACGCAGGCTGACCGCCACCGGCGCCGGCATAGTGGTTGAACCATCGGGTGGCGACCGCGACACGATGGGCGGTTTCGGACCGGCCGACACCGCCCGCATCCGGGCCGCGATCGAGTCGGTACTGACCGAAACCTCTTACCGCACAGCGGCAATCCTGATCGCGGACGAAATGAGACATGCCCGCACGGTGGACGACATGATCAACCTGCTCACCGACGACTGCCCGGATTGGATGCCACCGAATGGTGCAACCAATCCCGCGCGCCCCGATCCGGGATCGGTCTAGGCTGGTTCGACGCAGGCAGCGGGTATCGGCTCCAGCCGAGGAGTTGCGTACGGCATGTCGATCACGGACGGCCAGGTGCCGACGACGCGCACGGTCGAGTTCTCCGGTGCGCGGCCGGCCACCGAGGTACTTACCTGGGGCCAGCGGGCGATCTGGACGGCGATCGGCCGGATCAGCCCCGAGGACGCGTACTTCAACTTCACGAAAACATTGCCCCTGGACGGCGAATCCGTTGACATGGACCAGGTCCTCGCGGCCATCGGCACGGTGGTCGAGCGACACGAGGCACTATGCACACGAATGACCATTGTGGACGGTGAGCCGCGCCAGCATGTCAACGAACGCGGCACACTGAAGGTCGAGATCATCGAGGCACCGGAGGACGGTGTCGGCGACATGGTGGCGGCCACCACGTCGTCGACGCCGCCCTCAGGTGCCTCGATGATCTCGACCTTCAGCGTGCCGCGTTCGTTGACATGCTGGCGCGGCTCACCGTCCACAATGGCTATTCGTGTGCGCAGCGCCTCGTGTCGCTCTACTACCATGCCGATCGCTGCGAGGACCTTGTCCATGTCAACGGATTCGCCGTCCAGGGGCAATGTTTTCGTGAAGTTGAAGTACGCGTCCTCGGGGCTGATCCGGCCGATCGCCGTCCAGATCGCC
>DATBCR010000684.1:0-1745 GCA_036270375.1 Pseudonocardiaceae bacterium
CGATCATGCGCCCACCCTATTAGGGTCATCCTGTGAGTCGGATCGGCGCCCTGCAGTTGCGCGACGCTGTGCTGGACGACGGGTCATTCCGCAGCTGGGACACGACGCCGCTGGCCGTCCCCACCAGCGACGCGTACCGGCGCGAGCTGGCCGCCGCCGCAACCGCAACCGGCCTCGACGAATCCGTGGTGACCGGCGCTGGCCGGGTTTTGGGCCGCCCGGTGGCGTTGGTGGCCTGCGAGTTCGACTTCCTGGCGGGGTCGATCGGGGTCGCCGCCGCCGAGCGGATCACCGCCGCGGTGGAACGGGCGACGGCCGAACGGCTACCGCTGGTGGCGTCGCCGAGTTCGGGCGGTACGCGCATGCAGGAGGGCACGGTCGCATTCCTGCAGATGGTCAAGATCGCCGCGGCGGTCGAGCTGCACAAGCAGGCACACCTGCCGTACCTCGTGTATCTGCGCCATCCAACCACCGGCGGGGTGTTCGCCTCGTGGGGCTCGCTCGGTCACGTGACCGCCGCCGAACCGGGTGCGCTCGTCGGCTTCCTGGGTCCACGTGTCTACCAGCATCTGTACGGCGAGCCGTTCCCCGAGGGCATCCAGACCGCGGAGAACCTGCACAGACACGGCGTCATCGACGGCTTGGTTCCGCTCGAGCTGCTGCGATCCACGCTCGACCGCACGCTGAAGGTGCTCGCCGATCCGCCGGACGAGCCACCTCCCGCGCCACCGGCCGAGCCGCTGCCCGACGTGCCGGCGTGGGCGTCGGTCGAGGCGTCGCGCCGTCCGGACCGCCCCGGGGTCAACTATCTACTGCGAAACGGCACGACCGAGGCTGTGCTGCTGTCGGGCACCGGCCGGGGTGAAGCCGCCACGACGGTGTTGGCGCTGGCCCGCTTTGGCGGTCAACCGGCCGTGGTGCTCGGCCAGCAGCGTGTGGTCGGCGGCATGGTCGGGCCGGCGGCGCTGCGCGAGGCGCGCCGCGGCATGGCCTTGGCGGCGGGGCTGAAGCTGCCGCTGGTGCTCGTCATCGACACGGCTGGGCCTGCGTTGTCGGCGGAGGCCGAGCAGGGCGGCCTGGCCGGTGAGATCGCGCGCTGCCTGGCAGAACTCGTCACGCTGGACACTCCGACGGTGTCGGTGCTACTCGGCCAGGGCAGCGGCGGGCCCGCGCTGGCGATGGTGCCCGCCGACCGGGTACTGGCCGCGTTGCACGGGTGGCTGGCCCCGCTGCCGCCGGAAGGAGCCAGCGCGATCGTCTTCCGGGACGTCGAGCATGCGCCCGAACTGGCTGCGTCACAAGGCATTCGGTCTGCCGACCTGCTCCGCCACGGGATCGTCGACGCGATCGTGCCGGAACACCCCGACGCGGCCGACGAACCAACGCAGTTCACGCAACGGCTGTCGGCCACAATCGCCAACGAACTGCACCGGCTTACTTCGATACCCGACACGCAACGACTGGACGCCCGACTCGAGCGCTACCGCCGGATCGGGCTGTGAGCACGACACTGCTGTTTGTTCACAGCCCAGTCGTGGGTCCGACGACATGGACCGGAACCGCGGAGGTGTTGCGGGAGAGCGGTTTTCGTTGCCGAGTGCCGGATCTGACGAGTGCGGTTTCGACGCGCGGACGGTATTACCCGGCGGGCGGACGGTATTACCCCGTGTTGGCTCGGGCGGCAGCAGCCGCGGTCGATGACGGCACCGACCCGGTCGTCGTGGTCGGACACAGCGCAGCGGGTG
>DATBCR010000685.1:0-5206 GCA_036270375.1 Pseudonocardiaceae bacterium
CGCGGGCGTTGCCGGCCGCGTCGGTGGCCGCCAGGTACCGGGGTTCGGCGCGGCCGGCCACGACGTCACCGATGTGCGCGACGGCATGCTGGAACGCGGGCGGCGGATCGGCCGGCCACGTGTCGACCAGCTTGCCGGCCCGCCACAGTTCGACCGCGTCGTTCTCGGTGGGGTGGAACGGATTGCTCACCCGCAGCTCGCCGTCCGCGCCGATGATCCGGGTGAACGTCGAGTCGGACCTGCGTATACCGACCGAGAAGATCAATCGTCGCGCGCCGGGAAAGCTCATCACTGCCGCGAACTCATCGTCCACACCGGACTCACCGATGACCGAAACAGCCGACGCCGCATCGGGTTCCGTGCCGAACAACAGCCGGGCCAGCCGGATCGGATAGCAGCCGACGTCCAACAACGCACCCCCGCCGCGCGCCGGGCTCAACCGGATGTTCGCCGGTCCCGTCACGCGGAAATGGTATTCGGACATGATCTCCCGCACGCCGCCGATCGGCCCGTCGGCCGAGGCAAGTCTGGCGAGCAGCGCGGTCTGCGGATGGAACGGGAAGACGAACGCCTCCCACAGCCGGGCGTCGCCCACCTCGGCCAGCAGGCCGTCCACCTCCCCCGCGTCCAGCCCGAGCGGCTTCTCGCACAGCACGGCCCGCCCGCTCGCGGCTGCCCGCGCGGCCCACACCACGTGCTGGTCGTTGGGCGTCGCAACGTAGATCGCGTCGACATCGGGGCTTGAGATCGCATCGTCATAGCCGACCGCCCGGCCGATGCCGTTGTTGCGTGCCCACCCGGCCGCCCGGTCTGGATCCCGGCTGCCGACGGCGACCGCGACATGACCGGCACCGCGCATCGCCGGCAGGAACGACCGCACCGCGATGTTCGCCGTGCCGATTACCGCCCACCGCACACTCATGCATCCTCCGAATCGGGCCGCCAGTAATGCTCACGGGTCAACCCCTTGCGGGCGACCGATTCCAGCGTATATCGGGCGAAGCCTCGCGTCGGCGATGCTCGTACGGCCGGTACCAGGAAACGAAACGCGCGGGTGGCCGAACGTGGCCACCCGCGCGTGTTCACGACAGGTCAGTTGTCGTGGCGGCCGGAGCCGTCGAAGGGCTGACCGGTGATCGGGTCCAGCAACAGCTTCGCCGTGTCGCCATGGTGGTCGCTGAAGTCGAACATGGTGCTCAGCGAGCCGGCGATCTGGTCGAACGAGCCCGCGATGCGCGGCAGCTTCCAGTTGTCCTCGACGAACTTGGTGATCGAACTCTGGTCCGTCAGGGTGTGGTCCACGAAATTGTGCTTGGCCCACGGCGAGATCACCATGAGCGGCAGCCGGGGACCGTAGCCACAGCGGCCGTTCTGACCGGCCAGCGGCGTCTGCTTCGTCGTGTCACCACAAAGACCGGTGCCGTTGAGGAAGTCCTGCGGACCCGGCGGGTTGGCGGCGGCCAGCGTGTTGGACGGGTTGTGCACGCCGCTGAAGACGTGGTCGTACCAGCCGTCGGAGTCGTCGTACGCGATGACGACCGCGGTGCTCGACCAGTCGGCGGTGTGCTGCAGTGCGTTGATCTCGTTGACGACGAACTGCTGCTCGTCGTACGGGTCCGAGTAGCCCGCGTGGCCGTCCTGGTAGCCGGGCGCCTTCAAGAAGCTCACCGCGGGCAGCTTGTCCGGCGACACGAAGCCGTGCGCGATGGCACCGACGAGAGCGTCGAAGTCACTGGTGTCGTACTGGTGGTTGGCGGTGTCGAACTGCGGCACGCCGGCCGTGGTGGTCTCCGTGTCGGTGCCGATCGTGGCGAGCGATGCCGGCGGGAGGTGGTGCGGGTTGGCCGTGCTCGCGTAGTACTGGAACGGCTGGTGGTGCGGGATGTAGTCGTCCTTGTTGCCGTAGTTGGTCCCGCCGGGGGTCAGGCCGCCGGTGCCGCCGACCGCGACGCCCACCGGGTGCACGGCGTTGCACAGGCCCTGGTCGGACGCGGGTGCCACGGCGAACTTGCCCTTGAACTGGTCCGGGGTGAACGTGCTGGTCGGCTGCGGCTTGCCAGCGGTCGCGGTGGCGAAGGTGGTGGTCGGCCGGAAACCGCCCTGGAACCAGCCCCAGCTCAGGCCGGCGGCGTTCAGCTCGTCGCCGATGTTCTTGCCGGTCATGGTGACCGCGTCGCGGGTTGAGCAGTCGTCGTAGAACGGCTGGGCGTCGGACACGAGTGACGTGCCGCCGTTGCCGTCGCCGACCGTGTCGCCGTTGGTGGCGGAGCCGTTGATCATCGTGCCGACCGTGCCGGTGTTGCCCGAGATCAGGTTGATCGCGCCGGGCGAGGACGGGCCGAACGTGGTGCCGAAGGAGTTGTCGCTCATCGCGAAGCCCTGGGCGTAGTTCCACAGGCCGGTGACCGTGTTGCCGTCGTAGTAGTTCATGACGTCGCTGGCCTGGCAGGCCTGGCCGGTGCCGCTGTGGCCGCCGGACGTGCCGACGGTGGTCGGGAACTTGTCCATCGTCCCGCCGTTGAACGACTTCTGCTCGTCGCCGTAATTGTGGTCCTGGTCGCAGGTCAGGACGTCGTTGATGTTCGCGGGATTGTAGCGGCGCGGGTTGGTCTGGTTACCGCTGGCGTCCTTGTTGGGATTGTTGGTCAGCAGACTGGCGCTGAGGCCGTTGACCGTCGGGGTGTGCCGGGCCGCCTGGAACGGCTGGCCGGACGTGTTGGCCGCCTTCGGGTAGGTGCCGAAGTAGTGGTCGAAGGAGACGTTCTCCTGGTAGATCACCACCAGGTGCTTGATCGCTCCCGACTTGCCGTTGGCGAGTGCCGGCGCGGCGGAACCGGCCGCGGCGGGACTTGTCAGTACGACGGCAAGGCCGAGCGCCACCGCGCTCGCCGCTACCGTCCGGGTTCTGGGCACGTGAAGGTCCTTCCGTCGCGCGATCGGCACCCGATGAGGTAACCGAGCCAAGTCGGCTGGAACCTAGTCAGGGCACGTGAACGGAAGTTGACCCGCAAGCAACACCCAGCAACACAAACCGCCCCAAAGCCGTCACCGCCGCCTGCGGTGCAGCAGGTACGACGTGACGATAATCACCAGCAGTGCCAACGTGGTCACGTCCCGTCGCCACGCCAGCACCAGCGCCACCAACCCGATCACGGCGCTGACGTCGGCCGAGAATCGCCACGACGGCTAGACTCCATGTGAGATGACTGTGAACCGGCTGGGAGAGCACATGAAAGCCATGCAGATCAACGCGTTCGGCGGGCCGGAAGTCCTGTATGAGGCCGAAGTGGACACTCCGGCGCCGGGACCGGGTCAGGTGCGCGTCCGGGTGCGGGCGGTCGGTGTGAACCCGTTCGACGGCAAGGTGCGCTCCGGCGCGATGGAGGCTGTTTTCGCCACGTCGCTGCCTGCGGTGCTCGGGCTGGAGATCGCCGGCACGGTCGACGCCGTCGGGCAGGGGGTGACCGCGTTCGCCGTCGGTGACGACGTGTTCGGCTGGTCGGACACGGGTGCCTACGCGGAGTACGCGCTGGCGACCCGGATCACGCCCAAGCCCACGGAACTGGCCTGGGACGTCGCGGTCGCGCTGCCGGTCGCGGGCGAGACCAGCGAGCGGGTGCTCGACCTGCTGAAGGTCACGTCGGGTGAGACGCTGCTGATCCACGGCGCGGCCGGGGCGGTCGGCACCGTCGCCGTACAGCTCGCGATAGCCCGTGGCGCGACGGTGATCGGCACGGCGAGCGCCGGCAACCACGAATACCTCGCGTCGCTCGGCGCGATCCCGACCACCTACGGTGACGGTCTGGTGGCTCGGGTGCGTGCGCTGGCACCGCAGGGTGTGGACGCGGTGTTCGACGTCGCTGGCAGGGGCGCGCTGCCGGACTCGATCGAACTGCTCGGCGGCACCGAACGCATCGTCACCATCGCCGACCCGGCCGCCCGGAGTCTCGGCGTGACCATGTCGACCGGCCGTGGCAGCACCGTCGACCTGACCGGGCTGGCCGACCAGGCGGTCCGGGGCGAAGTCGTGGTCGCCATCGCGGGCAGCTATCCGTTGGCCGACGTCGCGACGGCGCACCGGGTGATGGAAGCGGGCCACGCCAGGGGAAAGCTGGTATTGACAGTCTAATGTAGACGGCCGTCCACGATGGTCATGGCGACCGGGGTGTCCGGCAGTTCGACGGCCGGCACTCGCAGTGGATTGGCTGCCAGCACGGTGAAATCGGCTCGGTGGCCGGCGGTGATCATGCCACTGTCGGCCGCACGTCCGGCTGCTCTGGCGACGTGGCTGGTGTAGCCCTCGACCGCCTCGTAGGCGGTGAGTGACTGTTTGACGTGGTGGTCGGGGCCGAAACGGTGCTGGGCGGCCGCGATGACGCGGCGTGGGTCGTAGTGGGCGATCGGCCAGTCCGAGCCGAGCGCCAGCGTGGCGCCCGCGGCCCGCAGGTCGGCGCACGGCCAGCCTCGGTCGGCTCGTTCGCCGGCCAGGCGGGTGGACCAGTTGTCGGTCTGGTCGGCGCGGGTGAGGTCGGTGCAGTGCGTCGGCTGCATGGACGCGGCGACGCCGAGTGCGGCGAATCGCGGAATCTGGTGCGGTGGCAGCGTTTCGATGTGTTCGATGCTGTGCCGCACGGGCGACTGGCCGATGTGCTCGACGGTGTCCAGTGCGTGCCGGACGGCCCGGTCGCCGGTCGCGTGGGTCGCCGTCGGCACGCCCGCGTCCGAGAAGTATCGGACGGCGTGGCTGTAGTCGGCCGGGTCGGGCCAGAACGGCGCGGTGGAATCCCCGTGAGTGTCCGGGGTTTCCAGCCATGCGGTGCCGCCGTCGATGGTGCCGTCGAGGAAGAACTTCACGCCGTCGACCGTCCAGCGGCGGCCGTGCCCGCGCTGCCGGTCAAGGATCTCGCGCAGCGCGTCCTCGTCGGTCTCCGGCTGGCACCACGGCGCCAGTCGCAGCCGCATCGGCAGTTCGCCCCGTGCCTCCACGCTGTCCAGCAGGGCAAGGGTTTCCGGCTCGCCGTCCATGACGTGGCCACCGGTCAGGCCACTGGACGCCATGGCGGCCAACACATCGAGCAGCCGGCGGGCGCGCCCGGCCGCCGATTCGACCGGCAACACGTTCTCCACCACCGCGATGGCCGCCGGCTCCAGCAGGTAGCCGGTCGGCTTTCCGTCCGCGTCGCACACGATCCGGGCGGCCTGGGTG
>DATBCR010000686.1:0-14313 GCA_036270375.1 Pseudonocardiaceae bacterium
TGGTCGCCATCAGGCCGGCCACCAGTAGTCCGGCCGCCATCGCTGCCACGGGCAGCTGGTGACGGCGCTTCCGCAAGCCCATCCATCGCATGCGGCCTGTGTAGCAGGCCGAAGCACGTCGCCACCACCTTCCCAAGACCCGACCTCGCGAGTTACCGTCTCCTAAAAGAACCAAACACTGGCACAAAAAACATTTGAGGAACCGTGTGAACTGGGACGATGTGGACAATGCCATCACCGGCAACGCCGACTGGGCTTTCGCCCTGCTGGCACAGTTGGTCGCCGCCCCCAGCACACTTGGCCACGAAACAGCCGCCCAGGAAGTCTTGGCCACCGCACTCGCCGACCTCGGCTTCGCAATCACCCGCCTGCCCATTCCCGCCGACATCGCCACCGACCCGGCCGCCGGTCTCCCCCGTGTCCCCTACACGCCCGACCGCTACGACGTCATCGGCGAACGCGGCCGGGCGGCCACACCGTCCCTGCTGCTCAACGGCCATATCGACGTCGTCCCGGCGGAAGCCGCCACCGAGTGGCGCACCCCGCCGTTCGAGCCGTCCCGCCGCGACGGCCGGCTGTACGGCCGAGGTGCCGGCGACATGAAAGCCGGCTTCGCCGCCGGCCTGCTGGCATTGCGCGCGCTCGACGAGGTCGCCGAAACCTGGCAACACGGCCGGCTCACGTTCGTGTCCGCCATCGAGGAGGAGTGCACCGGCAACGGCACCCTCGCCACCGGCAGAGCCGGCTACACCGCTGATGCCGCCTTACTCCTCGAACCCACCGACCTGTCGATCCTGCTCGGCGGCGTCGGCATCGTCTGGCTGGACATCACGGTCACCGGCCGCGCCGCCCACGCCCACGTGGCGACCCATGCGGTTAACCCGATCCTGGCCGCCCGCCCCGTTCTGGACGCCCTGTACGCCCTCGAACGCGATCTCGACGCCGAGCACCGACGGAACCCCGATCCGCCCTACGCCGACCTGGACCACCCGTACACCATCAACATCGGCACCGCCCACGCCGGCGACTGGCCGTCAAGCGTCCCGGCCATCGCCCGCTTCGGTGTCCGAATTGGACACCCGCGCCGCTGGACCGCCGACGAGGCAACCGACCGCGTACGCACCGCGATCATCGCGGCCTGCGCAGACGACCCCTGGCTGTCGGCTCATCCGCCGACCGTCACCATGAGCGGCTTCCGCGCCGAGGGGCACGCCCTCCCGCCCGACGCCCCCCTCGCCGACCAACTTGCCGACGCCCATCACCGTGCCCACGGCTCGAAACCACCCCGCGTCACCGTCGGCAGCACGACCGACGCCCGCTACTACCTCAACCAGTTCGACACGCCGGCACTCGCCTACGGGCCGCGAGCGTTCGACATCCACGGCACGGACGAATCCGTCGACCTGGCCAGCGTCATCGACACCGCCCGCACCCTCACCCGATTCCTTACCGTCCACTTCGGAGCGACACCATGACAACCGGCGAACCTGCCGCGACCAGCCTCGGCGCACTTCGCCCACTCGGCAACGAAACAGCGGGCGCCCGGATCGCCGCCCGTTTCGTCACGGCGATCGCGCTCGGCCAGTTCGTCCCGGACCAGAAGCTGCCGAACGTCCGGGAGCTGGCCACACTCCTCGAAGTCAGTCCCACCACCGTACGTGAAGCACTCGGCCGGCTGTCCGCGCTCGGCTACGTCACCGTGAAACGGGGCCGGGCCGGCGGCACATTCGTCACGTCGCACTGGGGTCCGGAATCGGACGCGATGGTCCGCAGCGCGCTGGAACCGGAATGGGCCCGCCTTGAGTCCCTTCTGGACTTCCGATCCCTCGTCGAACAGCAGATCGCCCGCACGGCCGCACAACGATCGACGAAACAGGACGCCCGCCGGATCAAGGCCGCCCTGCTGGCGTACGAACGTGCCGGCGCGGACCGGGAATCCTCCCGCCAAGCCGATCTCGAGGTGCACCAGGCCATCGCGGTCGCCACCCGCAACCCGCACCTGGTGGACCTGAGCCTGCGAATCCGGCACGACGTGAGCCTCGGTTTCGAGGCCGAACCGTACAGCGCGCCGGTCCGTGAACGCGCCCTGCACCAACACCCCCAGCTCGCCGACGCGGTCATCGAACACCAACCACAACGAGCCGCCCGACTGGCCGCGGAACACTTCTCCCTGACCGAACAGACCCTGCGCGATCTGCACGACCGCGTACTCGGCATCGACCGCACAGCCGGCAAGAGCCGCAGAAACGGCTGACGGGCTCGTCATCCCACCCGATCGGAGGCACCATGCCCACCATTCCCGTCGGAGACATCGAGATCAACTACGCGATCGACGGCGACGGCGCGGAAACCGTCGTGCTGGTCAACGGTCTCGCCGACGACCTGGACACCTGGAGCCTCCAGCTGCCCGCCATCCTGGACGCCGGCTACCGGGTGCTGCGCTTCGACAACCGGGGCATCGGCACCACGAGCAAACCGGCCGGCCCGTACCGCACCGCGCAACTCGCCGCCGACACCAAGGGACTCGTCGACGCGCTCGGCATCACCGACTTCCACCTGATGGGCGTCTCCATGGGCGGCATGATCGCCCAGGCGTACGCGCTCACCTATCCGACCGACCTCCGCTCCCTCACCCTGGCCTGCACCTACGCCGCCCCTGGCCCGTTCTGCGGCCGCATGTTCGCGATGTGGGCGGACCTCGCTCCGGTGCTCGGCGTGCCGTTCGTGATGCGGGACGTCACCCTCTGGGCGTTCACCCTCGACTTCTTCCAGCGCCGCGAAGCCGAACTCGCCGAGTTCGAGGCGGCGATGCGCGATCTCGACATGCCGCTGCACGCGTACCTCGCCCAGCTCGCCGCGATCCAGCACCACGACACCACGGCCGGCCTGGCCGGGATCACGGTCCCGACCCTGGTGCTGGCCGGCGAACAGGACATTCTCATCCCGGTCGACCTTTCCATGGCATTACACAAGGGCATTCCCGGATCACGTTGGCGCACAACGCCAGGCGGCCACGGCTGCCTGTGGGAACTGCCGGATCCATTCAACGCGGCCGTCATCGAGTTCCTGACAGGGGTGTCGTCATGAGTAGTGAGGTCAGGCCCGACCCGACCACCGTCGACGGCCCATTCCTGGCCGGACAGCCGAATCCCGACAGCAGGCGCATTCTCGGGCCGCTCGGCGTTCTGATGCCCGGGCTCGCCCAGATCGCGCCGGCCTTCAACCTGTTCTTCACGGCCGGTGCGATGGCGGCGCTGGCCGGGTCGTCCGTTCCGCTGGTGTTCCTGATCAGCATGGTCGGCATGGTGGCGACCGGGTCGAGCCTGGCGCAGTTCGCCGGTGTCTACCCGAGCGCGGGTTCCTTCATCACGTACATCGCCCGCGCGATCGGGCCACGGGTGGCCACCGCGGTCGGGGTGATCACCGTGCTCGGCTACGTCATCGCGTTCGGCGGCATCTACATCTTCGTCGGCCAGTACATTGTGGACAATGTGCTCGGCGGACCACATATCTGGGGTGTCACGCAGATCGTCACTGTGCTGTACGGCGTGCTCGTGACGGCACCGGTCATCATCGGCCTGCGGGTGGGTATTCGGGCGACCATCGTGCTGTACGTGTTCGAAGTGGTGATCCTGCTGGTCATCGGCATCGCGATTCTGGCGCGTGGCGGGCACGACGGCCTGTCGCTGACCCCGTTCACCTGGCCGCACGGCGCCGCCGCCAAGGACATCTTCGTGTCGTTCAGCCTTGCCGTGCTCGCGTTCGGTGGTTTCGAGGCGTCCGCGCCGCTGGCCGAGGAGACCCGTGACCCGAAGCGGAACGTGCCGATCGCCGTGCTCGGGTCGGTGGTGATCAGCGGCCTGATCTACGTGTTCGGCTCGTACGCCCTTGTGACCGCGTTCGGTGCCGGCCACGCGGATGTCTTCTCTGCCGACGCCAATCCGTTCCACACGGCGACGAAGGCGTTCATCGGTTTCCTGGCGCCGGTCGTCACATGGGTGTTCCTGTCCAGCGTGACGAGTTCCTATGTCGCGGCCAACACCCAGACGTCCCGGGTGATCTTCGCGGGGGCGCGGGGCGGGCTGTGGCCGAGGAGGCTGGGCATCGTGAACCGGCGCCTCCGGACGCCATGGGTGGCGGCGATCGCGTTCGTTGTGCCGAGTATCGCGATCGGTGTCGTGTCAACGGCGTTCACCGACCCGGGCACCGCGTCCGGATTCCTCGGCACGTTCGGGATTCTGGGCGTGGTGATCATGTACGTGGTGGCCAACCTGGCGCTGATCGTGCAGTGGGTGAAGCTGCGGCGGGCCGGTACCCGCAAGAACCCGCTGCTATGGGTCGTGGTGCCGATCATCGGGCTTCTAGTGCTGGCCATACCGATCTGGGGCGACCTGCGGCCCGGCCAGGCGGCGCCGTTCAACGCGCTGCCCTGGCTGACCGCCGCGCTGATCGCCGTCGGCATCGCGTACGCCGTTGTCCTCGGCGTCGTGCGGCCACAGGCTCTCGCGAACGCGCCCGCGCTCCTGGAAGGCACGTCAGGGGCAGCGGATGACCTGACCGGCGTAGCTCAGGCCGGCGCCGAAACCGAACAGTAGAACCGGTGCGCCGCTGGGGATCTCGTGGCGCTCGATCAGTTTGGACAGGGCAAGCGGAATGCTGGCGGCGGACGTGTTGCCGGATTCGACGACGTCGGTCGCGAGTACCGCGTCGGGTGCGCCGATCTTGCCGGCGATGGCCTGGATGATGCGGAGGTTCGCCTGATGCGTCACGATTCCGCCCAACTCCGCCGGATCGACGTCCGCCGTGCGGCACGCCTTGAGCGCGATCGGTGCCAGGCTCGTTGTGGCCCAACGAAACACCGCCTGGCCATCCTGACGGAACAGCGTCCCGCACTCAGCGGGCTCGACGGTGATGGCGCGCCCCTTGGCGGGCTCGGAACCCCAGACGACCGGACCGATCCCCGGACGACCGGCCGCGATGACGGCGGCGCCCGCGCCGTCCCCGAAGATCACCGCGCTGGACCGATCGCTCCAGTCGACGAAATCACTCATCTTGTCAGCACCGACCACAATCGCCCGGCCGGCCGCGCCCGCCTGGATTGCCTGGTCGGCGGCGGCCAGTGCGTAGCAGAAGCCCGCGCACGCCGCGTTGATGTCGTAGGCGGCCGGCGTCGGGATACCGAGGTGGGCGGCGACCCGCGCCGCCACATTCGGCATGCGGTGCAATGACGTGGCGGTCGCGACGACGACCAGGTCGATGTCGGTGGCGTCGAAACCGGACCGGGCCAGTGCCTTGGCCGCCGCCGCGCACGCCATGTCGGCGACGGACTCGTCCGGGCCGGCGATCTGCCGGGAGCGCACGCCGACCCGCTCGCTGATCCACCTGTCCGATGTGTCGAGCGACGTAGCCAGCTCGGCGTTGGTGAGCGTCCTGGCCGGCTGGTGGTGACCGAGACAGACCACAGCGGAGCCGGATCGTTGCGGTGACACACCGTACAGCCTGCACCGTTTCCGGCGGTTCGCCGCCAAAGCTGATCCGGACTTCGTCAGGTCCACCCCACTGTGCGATCCGTTCGACCCGATCGGGTGAGTGGCGGGCTGCTTTCCATGCCCACCAGCAGTTTCCGCAGCAGTGCCGCCAGGGTCGCCTGTTCGTCGGCGTCGAGCGGTGACAGCAGTTCACGCTCGTTGTCCATGTGCCGGGCCGCGACCGTCTCGACCAGTTCGACGCCGGCCGTTGTCAGCACGACGGGCACGCTGCGTCCGTCGTCGTCGCTGCTGGTCCTGCTGATCAGGCCCGCGTACTCCAGCCGGTGCAGGGTGTGCGTGATGGTGCCGGACGTGCGCATCACGGCGCTGGTCAAGTCGGTCGGCGTGAGCCGGTACGGCGGGCCGGCCCTGCGCAGGCAGGCCAGCACGTCCCAGGACTGCCGGGTCAGGCCGTAGTGCTCGAACAGCCGGTCCATGCCCTGGTCCAGGTAGTTGCGGGCGCGGCCGATCCGGGCGACCACCGCCAGCGGGGTGGTGTCCAGTTCGGGCAGTTCCGCCGCCCACTGCTGTCGGACCCGGTCGACGTGGTCCCCGCCAGGATACTGTCTTGCCTGCACGTCAAAGTAGTTTAGGGTACCGGGCATGGAACCGCTCGTAGACCTGTTGCGCGAGGTCACCGACCTGGCACGGGCACTGCCGGACGCCGCGACGCGGCTGCGGGACAGCGTGATCCGGCCACTCGTCAGCCTGGTCGGCGACGTCGACCCACCCGAGCCGAACGACGAGGCACCGGCAGCCCGGCTGTGGCAGGCAACGCTGACGGCATCCACGCTCGCCGCGCGACCGGGCGCGCCGGCCGCACTGTACGAGGCCACCGCCGCCCTGCAGGACCTTGCATGTCAGCACGCCCGCCCGGACGAACTGGCCGAATTAACTGCGATGCCGGCCGGCATTCGGGTCGCCGAGAACGGTCCCTACCTGGTCACCGGCGCCGAGCACGTCGAAACCCATCTCGGCGAGCCGATACAGACCCAGCCGGTGATGGCGTTGTGCCGCTGCGGCGAGTCCGCGATCAAGCCATTGTGCGACGGCTCGCACGCGCGGATCGGCTTCACCGGCGACAAGGATCCCGACCGGGTGCCCGACCGGCGCGACACGTACGTTGGCCAACAGGTCACCGTGTTCGACAACCGAGGCATCTGCGCCCACTCGGGTCTGTGCACCGACCGGCTGGCATCGGTGTTCCACGCGGGCGGCGAACCGTTCGTGACACCAAGCGGCGGCCGGATGGACGAGATCATCCGTGCCGTGCGGGATTGCCCGTCCGGCGCCCTGAGCTATGAGGTCGAGGTGGCACACCGGGACCCGGCGATCCTGGTGTCGAAGGATGGCCCGTACCGAATCACCGGCGGCATTCCCCTCGTCGACGATGACGGCGCGGACATTCCGCGCGCCGAAGGTGCCTCCCGCGAGCATTACAGCCTGTGCCGCTGCGGGCATTCCCAGAACAAGCCGTTCTGTTCCGGCATGCACTATTACGTCAACTTCGCCGACCCGATCGCCGACCCCGACGCGGTGCCGACCCTGTTCGAATGGGCCGGCGGATATCCGGCGCTGGTGCGGATGACGCGGCTGTTCTACGAGCGGTACGTGCCGGCGGACCCGTTGCTGGCACCGCTGTTCGCGTCGATGTCGGCGGACCACCCGGAGCGCGTGGCGCGGTGGCTCAGCGAGGTGTTCGGCGGCCCGGCCTTCTACACCGAACAGCACGGCGGCTATTCCCGGATGATCTCCCAGCACATCGGCAAAGGACTGACCGAGGCGCAACGGTCCCGCTGGGTCGCGCTGCTCAGTGAATCCGCCGAAGCCGCCGGGTTGCCGGCGGACGCGGAGTTTCGCGCGGCATTCGTGGCCTATCTGGAATGGGGTTCCCGGATCGCGTTGGAGAATTCCCAGGCCGGCGCGCAACCACCGCCGAACATGCCGGTGCCGCGCTGGTGGTGGGTGTGCGACGCCAATCCACGCGCCCGGATCTCCGCCCTGGCACCGAAACCGGAGCCGGCACCGGAGATCACACTGCCCGCCGACGACGAGCCGGTCGGCTTCGCCGCGCACGTCAAGCCGCTGTTCCGGTCGATGGACCGGAACTCGATGCGGTTCGCGTTCGACCTCTGGGCCCACGCCGACGTCAGCACGCACGCGACCGCGATCCTGACACGCCTGCGGGCCGGGTCGATGCCGTGCGACGGGGCGTGGCCGCAGGCGCGGATCGCGGTGTTCGCGCGGTGGATCGACACCGGAATGGCCGAGTAGATGTCCGACTCAGGTACCACGGGCCGCCGAAGCCGTTGGTGGGGCGGGCATGCCGACCGCGGCAACGCGACACGGCTTGAAGCGTTCAGCGACGGCGTGCTGGCCATCGCGATCACGCTGCTGATCCTGGACGTGCACGTGGAGCGCGTGCCGGGGCAGAGCCTGGCAACGAGCGTGGGGCACGCGCTGCCGCACATCCTGGCCTACCTGGCCACGTTCCTGCAGATCGGCATCATCTGGGCGAACCACCACGCGCTGTTCCGCATCATCGAGCGCGTCGACCAACTTCTGTTGCTGGCCAACCTGTTGCTGCTGGCGGCCGTGTCGTTCCTGCCGTTCCCGACCGAACTGATCGCCACCTACACGTCCGGCGCCGACGCGCGTACGGCGATGATGCTGTACGGCGCGACGCTCACGGCTTGTGCGGTGGCGTTCAACATCATCTGGCACTACGCGACCCGGCGTGGTCTGCTGCACGGCCGGCTCGACCCGGCGTTCCACCGCGACGTCACCATCCGGTACCGCGCCGGACTGCTCGGCTACGCGGCCATCACCGCGCTGGCCCTGGTGGCGCCGTGGCTCACTATGGCCGCGAGTGCGTTGCTGGCACTGGTGTTCCTGCTCGGCCCGTCACCCCGCCCGGCGTTCCCGGCCGATGAGGACAGTGCCGACGGGTCCTAGCGACGGCAATCAGGTAGTTTGTCCGAAAAGGCCGCGTAGACCGTCCGTTTGGGCACCCCCGTGGTCCTGGCGACCGCCGGCATCGACGTGTCAACGTAGCTTTGACCAGGAGAAACTGCTATGGGGAGGAGCGGTAATGGCATCGGCGACGTTGACGGCCGCCCAGGAGATCGCGCCACGGTTGAGCGCGCGGGCCGAGGAGGGGGAACGGCTCGCCACGATGCCATCCGACCTCGTCGCCGACGCCCGCGCGGCCGGCCTGTTCGGGTTGGCGACGCCGCGGGTCCTCGGCGGCGCGGAACTGCCGCCGGCCACCATCATCGACATCGCAGCCGAACTGAGCCGGGCGGACGGCTCCGCGGGCTGGACGATCATGATCGGCAACTCGACGGCGTTCCTCGCGTGGCTGGACCCCTCGGTTGCCGCCGAACTGGTCGGCGAACGGACGGACGTGGTCAGCTCGGCCGTCTTCGCCCCCAACGGCCAGCTGACCCCGGACGGAGACGGTTTCAAGCTTTCTGGCCGATGGCCGTTCAGCAGCGGGTCCGTACATTCCGACTGGTTCATCAACGGTGCCGTCGTCACCGACGGCGACAGCACTCCCCGGACGTTCACGGACGGCCGCCCGGACTGGCGCCTGTCGGTCGTGCCGGCCAGCGGCGTCGAGGTGGTCGACAACTGGGACGTCGCGGGCCTGCGCGGCACCGGCAGCCACGACGTCACCGCATCCGGGGTGGCCGTGCCGAGGGAACACACGATGATCCCGTTCTTCGAGCCGGCCCGGCACGACGGTCCACTGTGGAGGCTCCCGTTCCTCACACTGGTCGGCGTGATCCTTGCCGGCGTGCCAGTCGGCATCGCCCGCCGCGCACTCGACGAGTTCACCGGCTTCGCACCGACGAAGATCCGCCCACCGAGCACGGACCCGATCGCGATGGACGGCGACGTGCAGATGGCGCTCACCCGCGCGGAAGGCGGCCTACAGTCGGCGCTGGCTTTCGTTCATGACACCGTCGGCGCCCTGTGGGACACCGCATGCCTCGGCGACGTGCCGGATCTCGAACGGCGGGCACGTTTCCTGCTGGCAACGCAACAGGCAATGCGTGCGTCGGTCGAGGCGGTGGACACCGCGTTCAGCTTCGCAGGCGCGAGCGCGCTGCATTCCAGCCATCCGATGCAACGGTGCTTCCGCGACATCCACGCCGCCGACCAGCACGTCTACTTCGCAACGGCCGCCGCCAAGCGCTACGCCAAGACCCGCTTCGGCATCGACCAGCCGACATTCTGGCTCTGACACGATTCCGGCCGAGCAGACGCGTTGCGTCAACCGTTCGGTTTGACGACCTGGCTCGGGCCGTGGCGTCGGAACCACGGCCCGGGCCGGTCATTCGGATGCGTTCCGCGTGCGGCAGGCGACCAGCCCCGTGACAGGTCGCCCGCCGCATCGGCCCGGTGTTCCACGCATCCGGGTCAGGTGGCGGCCGTCGCCGCCGTGCCGATCAGTCCCGCACCGCGGGCCCACCGGTACTTCGCGCCGAGCACGGCCACCGGTTTCTCCGTGGTGTACGGGTACGCCACGACACCGTGTTCGTACAGGTAGGCACTGGCCGCCTCGACCTCCACGTCACCGGAGAGCGACGCGACCACCGGCTTCGCCACACCGCGCAGGCGGAACTCCTCGACGACGTCCACGACGAGCCGGGCGAACACCATCGGCGGTGTGACAATGGTGTGCCAGTATCCCAGAACAAGGGCGTGGACCCGCTCGTCGGACAATCCCAGTGCGATGGTGTTCCGATATGTGGACGGTGGTTCACCCCCGGTGATGTCGATCGGATTGCCGGCCGCACCAAATGGTGGGATATAAGCGCGGAAAGCCGCGTCCAGATCCGCTGAAATTTTCATCAGCGACAGGCCGTTGTCCACACAGGCATCCGACAGCAGCACACCCGATCCGCCCGCGCCGGTGATGATGACGACGTTCTCGCCGGCCGGTGTCGGCAGCAGTGGCAGGCCGCGTGCGTACTCAAGCAACTCGTTCAGTCCGGGTGCCCGGATTACGCCGCTCTGCCGGAATATGTCGTCGTAGATCTTGTCGTTGCCGGCCAGTGCCGCGGTGTGCGAGCCGGCGGCCCGCGCGCCCGGTGCGGTGCGGCCGGCCTTGAGCACCACCACCGGTTTGCGCCGGGACACCTCCCGTGCGGTTTCCGCGAAGGACCGGCCGTCCTTGAGGTCTTCCAGGTGCATCGCGATCAGGTGCGTGTTGTCGTCGGCGGCGAAGAACGTCAGCAGGTCGTCCTCGTCGATGTCGGCCTTGTTGCCGACGCCCACGATCGCGGACACGCCCATGCCGGCCGAGCGGCTGAAACCGAGGATCGCCATGCCGATACCGCCGCTCTGCGAGCTGAGCGCGACATGGCCGGGCACGTCGTACGGCGTGCAGAACGTGGCTGACAGGTGCATCGGCGTGTAGTAGTAGCCGTAGATGTTCGGGCCGAGCACCCGCATGCCGTAGCTGTGCGCGATCGCCACCACCTCGTCCTGCAGTGCCCGCTCGCCGGTCTCGGCGAATCCGGACGGAATGAGGATCGCGCCGGCCGCGCCCTTCGCGCCCGCCTCGTGCAAGGCGGCCGGCACCAGACGGGCCGGCACGGCGAAAATCACGACGTCGATATCGTCGGGTATGTCGCTCAGGCTCCGGTATGCCTTGCGGTCGAGGATTTCGCCGCCTTTGGGGTTCACCGGCAGGATGTCGCCCCGGTAGCCACCGTTGACCAGGTTCTTCATCACCGAGTTGCCGATCTTGCCGGCCTGCTCGGACGCGCCGACAACGGCGATCGAACTCGGCCGCATGATGCGGTTCATGCTGGCCAGGATCTCGTCGCGGGAGAACCGAACCGGTTGGCGCGCGGCGGCGGGGTCGACGTGGATCCGCACGTCGACCGCAGTCGCACCGTCCGGTGTGGACAGTACGGGGTTCAGGTCGACCTCAGCCAGTTCGGGGAAGTCGGTGACCAGGTCGGACACCCGCCGGATCAGGCTCGCGAGTGCCGGCCGGTCGACCGGCTCCGCACCGCGCACGCCGCGCAGGATCTCGGCCGCCTTGATGTCGTCCAGCATCGACAGAGCCTCGGAGCCGGTGGTCGGCGCGAGGCGGAACGTGACGTCGTGCAAGATCTCCACCAGGATGCCGCCGAGCCCGAACGCGACGACCTTGCCGAACGCCGGGTCGGTCACGGCGCCGATGATGACCTCCTGGCCGGCGCCGAGTTGTTGCTGCACAAGGACACCGTCGATGCGTGCGGTCGGCAGGTGGCGCAGCGCGAACGCCACGACGGTGTCGTAGCCAGTGGCCGCCGCGGCCCGCGAGTTGACGCCGACCAGTACGCCGCCCGCGTCGGTCTTGTGCGGGATGTCCGGCGACACGATCTTGAGCACCACCGGGAAACCCAGCGTGGCGGCCAGTTCCGCGGCCTGTTCGGCGGACGTGGCCAGTGCCTCGCCGGGTGTCACGATGCCGTAGGCGTCCACGACCCGCTTGGCCGCGCCGGCCGTGAGCACCGGACGGCCGGCCGCGAGCGCCTCGTCGATGACGGCACGGACCGTGTCCCGGTCGTATCCGGTGTCGCTGAGTGCCACGTGCTCCATCCTTTCGCGTCAAATGGCGCCGGATGTGCGCAGTTCGTCGATTTCCGTGCCGCCGTAACCGAGTTCGCCGAGCACCTCGGTGGTGTGCTCGCCGAGCAGTGGCGAGGACCGGACGACGACCGGCGAGTCGGACAGCTTCAGCGGGCAGCCGACGGTCCGGAACGTGCCCCGCTCCGGATGCGCCACCTCGACCACCGTGCCCAATTCGGCCAGTGTCGCGTCCTCGATCAGTTCCTTTGTGGACAGAATCGGGCCGCACGGGATGTCGTGCGCCTTGAGCTGCGTCATCGCGTCCCACTTGGTGATCCCGGACGTCCACTCCTCGATCAGCGCGAACATGGTGTCCAGCTTGGGCAGCCGGGCGTCCGGCGTGGCCCAGTCCGGGTCGTCGGCCAGTTCCGGGCGGCCGATCAGCTTGGTGATCGGCACCCAGCCGACCGGCTGCACGATGATGTAGATGTAGTCGTCCGGGCCGCCCGGCGCGCACCGGACCGCCCAGCCCGGCTGGCCGCCACCGGACGCGTTGCCGGCCCGTGGCACCGCGTCGCCGAACTCGCCGTTCGGGTACTCGGTGAGCGGGCCGTGCGCGAGGCGCTGCTGATCGCGCAGCTTGACCCGGCACAGGTTCAGCACGGCGTCCTGCATCGCGACCTGCACCCGCTGCCCCTGCCCGGTGCCGGTGCGCTGGTACAAAGCAGCAAGGATGCCGGCGACCAGATGGATGCCGCTGCCCGAGTCGCCGATCTGCGCGCCGGTCGCGATGGGTGGGCCGTCCTCGAAACCGGTGGTGCTCATGGCACCGCCCATCGCCTGCGCGATCACCTCGTACGCCTTGCAGTCGGCGTACGCGCCCGGGCCGAATCCCTTGATGGACGCGTAGATCAGGCGTTCGTTGATCTCGTGCATGCGTTCCCACGTGAACCCGAACCGGTCGAGCACGCCGGGGCCGAAGTTCTCCACGATCACATCGGCGCCCTCGACGAGCCTGGTCAGCACGGCCTTGCCCGGTTGGGTCTTCAGGTTCAGCGTGATGCTGCGCTTGTTGCAGTTCAACATCGTGAAATAGAGACTGTCCACATTGGGCAGATCACGCAGCTGCCCCCGTGTCACGTCGCCACGTCCGGGCACCTCGACCTTGATCACGTCCGCCCCCAGCCAGGCCAGCAGTTGGGTGGACGACGGGCCGGACTGCACGTGTGTCAGGTCGACGACACGTATTCCGTCCAGGGCCGATGCCATGGCGACCTCCGTGCTACTTGTACATCGTTTGGTTCATGGTTCCCGGCGCGTAGACGTCCGGGTCGATCCAGACGTTGATCAGCGACGGAAGGCCGGACTCTCTCGCCCGTCGTAGCGCGGGCGCGATCTGGCACGGATCGCGGACCTCCTCGCCGTGGCCGCCGAGCATCCGGGCGAACTCGTCGTAGCGGACGTCGCCGAGGGTGTTGCCGACCCGTTCCCGTGCCGTGCCGTACTTGCGGGCCTGGCCGTAGCGGATCTGGTTCATCGACGAGTTGTTGCCGACGATGCCGACGAACGGCAGGTGATAGCGGACGAGGGTCTCGAAGTCCCAGCCGGTGAGGCTGAACGCCCCGTCCCCGAACAGGGCGACGACCTCCTTGTCCGGGCGGGCGTGCTTGGCGGCCAGCACGAACGGGATGCCGACGCCGAGCGTGCCCAGCGCGCCGGGGTCCATCCAGTGGCCGGGCGATTTCGGCTGCACCACCTGGCCGGAGAACGTGACGATGTCGCCGCCGTCGCCGATGAAGATCGAGTCCGGCGTGAGGAACTGGTTGATCTCGTGCACGAGCCGGTACGGGTGTACCGGGGTCGCGTCCGACAGCAGCTGCGGCAGCCTGCGTTCCACGGCCGCTGATTCCGCGGCACGCAGTTCGGCCAGCCACGGCTCGCGGCCGGCGGCGCCGTTGTGCGCGGTTCTGCCGGCCACGGCGGCGGTCACGGCAGCCAGCACCATGCCGGCGTCGCCGACGATGCCAAGGTCGACGTCCCGGTTCCGGCCGACGGTGCGGTAGTCCAGGTCGATCTGCGCGACGGTAGCCGTCCGGGAGAGACGGCGGCCGTAGCCGAGCCGGAAGTCGAACGGCGCGCCCACGATGACGATCACGTCGGCGTTGTCGAACGCGTAGCGGCGGGTGAGCTGGAAGTGGTGCGGGTCGCCGGG
>DATBCR010000687.1:0-1534 GCA_036270375.1 Pseudonocardiaceae bacterium
TCGGCGTGCCGCTGCTCGGCCACCTCGTGCGCCGCGCGGTGCATCGGAAGCTCGGGTTCCGTTGCGTCATCGATCGGATCGACGTGCCGGCCCGGTCCCGTTGCACCGGCCAGGTCCGCCGGAATGTCAACGGCATGGCCAACTCCCGCACCTGGGCGCTGCCGTTGACAACTCGGTTCGTGGTGTTCGACGACGACGCCGTGGTACTCGCCGTGCGGGGGCCGGCGCGCCCACCCGCCGACGACCCGAAAGCGACCACCTTCCTGCGTTCCTGGATCTGGGTCGAAGCGGCGATGGAGTTCACCCGATGAACCGGCGCACCGTCCACAGTGGTCTCGCGCTTGTCGTCGGCGTCCTCGCGCTCTGCGCGGTGCCGGTGCCAGCGGCCACGGCCGGCACGACACATGCCGTCACGATCGCGCAGTTCGCGTTCGGTCCGGCTGCCATGACGATCCAGGTCGGTGACTCGGTCACGTGGACGAACACCGACCAGGCAGCACATGACGTGACCACCACCAGCGGGCCGGTCATGATCCACTCGCCCGCCCTGAACACCGGGCAGTCGTGGACCTATACGTTCGCGACGGCCGGTACGTACTCCTACATCTGCTCGGTCCACCCGGACATGCACGGCACGCTGGTCGTCCAACCGGCCCCGATCCCGGTGTCCGTGGCCCCGGTGCCCGCCCCGGTGCGCAGGGTGGCGCCTGTCGCACCCGCCAAGGCGGCGCCACGACCGATCACCCCGACGACGTCGGTGGCGCCACCGAGCACGACCACTCCGGCGCTTGCCCTGCCCGCCCCTACCCAGGTCGCGCCGACCGGCGGTCAACAGAACAGCCTGAATCCGTTGCTGCTGGTGGCCGGTGTGGTCGCGGCCGTCGCGACCCTGTGCCTGCTGCTGATCAGCTCCAGCCCGGAAGACCGGTGATCGGCTAGGTTCGTGCGATGACGGAAACGGGGACACGTCGGCGTGTGTTGGTCACTGGTGGCTCGCGTGGCATCGGTGCGGCGGTCTGCGCCCGGCTTGCCGCGCGGGGTGATCGGCTCGCGATCCACTGCCGGTCCGACGTGGGGTCGGCCGAGCGCCTGCGTGCCGGGCTGGCAGGTGGCGATCACGTCATCGTAACCGCGGATCTGGCTGATACCAACGGAATCAGCGCGCTGGTCGACACCGTCGTGGCTGAGCTGGGTGGTATCGATGTGCTCGTCCACAATGCCGGTATCTTCCTGCACAACCCGGTCACCACGACTACGTTCGAGGACTGGGTGGCGAGCTGGCGGCAGGTCCTGGACGTGAATCTGCTGGCCGGTGCGGCCCTCGCGCACCGGATGGTCGACCATCTGGTGCACCGGCCGGAGGGACCCTCCGGTGGGCGGATCGTCATGGTCGGGTCGCGTGGCGCGTATCGGGGTGAACCCGATGCTCCCGCGTACGGTGCCAGCAAGGCCGGGCTGCACGCGTTGGCCCAGTCGCTGGCCGTTTCCCTTGCGCCGCATGGCATCGGGGTCGCCGCGGTGGCGCCGGGCTTCA
>DATBCR010000688.1:0-3970 GCA_036270375.1 Pseudonocardiaceae bacterium
CGGGCAGCGTCGTGTCGCGGATGACGGCCTGCGGAACCATGCCGCTGCTGGGCTCCCAGGCCCGGCCGAGATTCACCGTGCCCGCGGCCAACGACGAGGTCACGGTCGCGCCGGTGATCAGGATGCCGTAGGCGTTCGAGCCCCAGGTCGCCGGTGCGATCAGCGCGCCGCCGGCGAACTGGCCGTCATTGAGTACGTTGATCGTCGAGCGGTCGACCACCAGCGTGCCGTCGCCGAACACGAAGTCCACGTCGCCGTCCACGATGGAGCCGAACACGTACTGCCGCAACGTGACCGACGTCGTGGACCGCCACGTCAGCAGGGTGTCCTGATGGCCGTGGAACCTGTCGTGCGCGTAGACCTGCCGGTCGCCCTCCATCGACAGGGCGACCGCCTGCGTGGCGGTGACGCCGGGGAAGTCGTTCTTGTTGAAAACGTTTGCAAAGGTGATGTAGTCGGCGGTGAAGTCGTTCGCCTGCACCGTCACCGTCGCGGAACCCTCGGTCCCGAACGGGGTTCCGGTCGCCGGGTTGGTCTGGCCGGAGTAGTGCGAGCCCGCGATGACGACGTCGGCCGCGTTGCGTGTCGCGCCGAGCAGGGTCAGGTGGCGCTTGCTCGCCGGAATGCTGACGGTCTCGGTGTAAGTTCCAGCGCCGATCGAGATCGTGTACGCGGTCGACGAGTTGTCGGGCACCGCATTGACCGCCGCCTGCACGCTCGTGAACTGGCCGCCGCCCTTCGCCACGGTGATCACGACCGCGGCCTGCGCCTGGCCAGCCGTGACACCGCCCGTGATCGAGGCCAGGGCGAACGTCAGTCCAAGGACGGTCGTCCGCGTTCGGGTCAGTGTGGACATGCCAGCCTCCCGATTCCCGAATCGCCGGCGAAACACTAGTGTAAAGGACGAATCGCGACGGGAAGGATTGTCAATGTTGACATCCGAAATATCGAACAGGCTTCGCCGCGCACTCTCCGCACTGGCGGCCTGCTGCGTCGCGCTGGTCGCCGCCACCACGGTGGTCACCGCCGCGCAGCCGGTCGGCGCGGCCCCGCTCGCGCACCAGATCAGCTCGGACAAGTACTCGTTGACCATCGACGGGAAACGCACCTTCGTCTGGTCCGGCGAATTCCACCCGTTCCGACTGCCCAGCCCGAGTGAATGGCTCGACGTGCTGGAAAAGATGAAGGCCGAGGGCTACAACGCGGTCTCCCTCTATTTCGACTGGGCCTACCACTCCGCCGCGCCCGGCGTCTACGACTTCACCGGCGTGCGGAACATGGACGAAGTCCTCGACATGGCGGCGAAGCTCGGGCTGTACGTGATCGCCCGGCCCGGCCCGTACATCAACGCGGAGGTCACCGGCGGCGGCTACCCCGGCTGGCTGACCACCCAGGCCGGCAAGGCACGTACCTCGGCCGCCGACTACCTGGCCGCGGCGGACCAATGGCTGAACGGGATCGACCAGATCCTGCGACGCCACCAGCTCACGAACGGCACCGGCACGGTGATCCTGTACCAACTCGAGAACGAACTGTCCAACACCGGCAGTTCCGAGCAGGCGTACATGCAGCACATCGCCGGCACGGTGCGCGCGGACGGGATCACTGTGCCCCTATTCTCCAACGACAAGGGCCGCAACGGTTTCTGGGTGCCCAGCAGCTCGACCGTGCCGGGCACGGTGACCGGCCCGACGGACCTGTACGCCTTCGACGGCTACCCCGGCGGCACCTGCCACACCGACGGCACCCCTGGCGGCCCGGCCGCCGCACCGGATTGGGGGCTCTACGGGCCGGGCGGCGCCAAGGGCGGCGCGTCGGCCTCGCCTCAGACTCCCGGCTATGCGGCCGAATTCGGTGGCGGCTGGTTCGACTACTGGGGCAGCGTGGGCACCTACGCGTGTATGGCGGTACGCGAAGGCCCCGGCTACGAGCGGGAGTTCTACGACACCAACATCGCCAACGGCCTGACCCTGCAGAACTTCTACATGACCTTCGGCGGCACCTCCTGGGGCTGGCTGCCCGCCCCAGTCGTGTACACCTCCTACGACTACGGCGCGGCCATCTCCGAGTCTCGGCAGCTACGGCCGAAGGCCAGCACGATGAAGGAGCTCGGCTACTTCCTGCGCAGCGTCACTCCAGTGTCCGAAATGGACAAAGGTTCGGTCGTCACGCCGTCCGCAGCGAATATCAAGGTGTACCACAACGTCAATCCGGAGAACGGGACCGCGCTGTACGTGGCGATGCACAACCCGTCCAACACGACCACCGACGACAGTTTCAGCTTCCCGATCGACACCCCGGACGGCAGCTACACGGTACCGCTGACCATCAACGGCCAGGATGCGAAAAGGCTGGTCGCCAACTACGACATGGATAGTCAGCACCTGGTCTACTCCACCTCGGAGATCATGACCCACATCGCGCGGGCCGACGGCGACCTGGCCCTGTTGCACGGCCGGTCCGGCGAGACCGGCCAGACCGTGCTGCGCTACCGAAGCCAGCCGACCGTCGCCGTGCTGTCCGGCGCCGCCACCAGCACGTGGGACGCCAACACCGGCGACCTGCTGCTGTCCTACACCCACTCCGGACTGACCCAGGTACGCATCAGCGGTGGCGGTCGCCGGCCCCTGACCCTGCTACTGGCCGACGACGCCACGGCGGACACCTTCTGGCAGCAGGACACCGCGGCCGGACCCGTGCTGGTGCGCGGCCCCGAACTCGTCCGGACCGCAACGGTTGCCCACTCAATGCTGAGGCTGACCGGCGACACCTCGACCGGCGACGGCCTGGAGATCTGGGCGCCCGCCAGCACGAAGGTGGTGACGTGGAACGGCATCCCGGTGCCCACCGAACCCACCCCGGCCGGCAGTCTCGCCGCCCGGCACGACCTGCCCGCCCCGGCCCCGGTCACCCTGCCGGTGCTGACCGACTGGAAATACAGCGCCGAATCACCCGAAGCCAATCCGTCCTTTGTAGACAGTACGTGGGCGGTCGCGGACCGGGCCAACACCAACAGCACGACGAAACCACCTGCCGGACAACCGGTGCTGACCGCGGACGACTACGGCTTCCACACTGGCGACGTCTGGTATCGCGGGCACTACACGGTCACCGGCACGGCGGCGGACACCATCAGCCTGACCTACGGCGGCGGCGGCGCCGGCATGCTCCAGGTGTGGCTGGACGGTGCGGACCTTGGCCAGAACGTGCTGCCCACCGGGCTCAGCTCACCGCCGACCACCGGTACCGCCACCTTCACGATTCCCCAGGAGCTGCGCACGGCCGGCGGGCACGAGATCTCGGTGATGGTGCGCGACGACTCGCACAACGAGGACGGCGGGGTGAACGACGCGCAGAAGGAGGGTCGCGGCCTGATCTCGGTAGCCACCAGCGCCGCCGGCGCACCCCTCGACGAGGGGATTGTGTGGCGGATACAGGGAAATCAGGGTGGTGAGCAGATCACCGATCCGGTGCGCGGCGCGCTGAACAACGGCGGCCTGTACGGCGAGCGGTCCGGCTGGTCGCTGCCGAACTACCCGGACGCGAACTGGGCGAGCGCGACCCTGCCGGCAAGCACCGCCGCCATCCCCGGAACATCCTGGTACCGCACCACCTTCACGCTCGACGTGCCCCGGCCCGACGACGCCTCGCTCGGCCTGACCATCGGTGATCCGAGCGTGCCGCGATCGGCCGCGAACTACCGGGCGCTGATCTTCGTGAACGGCTGGAACATGGGCCAGTACATCGCGAACGTCGGCCCGCAGCACACCTTCGTGGTGCCCAACGGGGTGCTGAACCCGCACGGCCGCAACACCATAGCCATCGCCGTGACCAGCGACGGCGGCGCGGGGAACGGCCTTGAGCCGGTGTCGCTGACCAACCTGGGCACGGTGCGCGGCGGCGTGCCGGTGGCGATGGACGACTCCCCCGGTTACCAGCCGCCGGCCATCCGGCTCACCGGGCGGGCCAG
>DATBCR010000689.1:0-9971 GCA_036270375.1 Pseudonocardiaceae bacterium
GGCCACCGGGATGTCCGAGTAGCGCCAACCGACTTCGGCCAAGGCCAGCGCGACCGTACGTTCGTCTGCCGCGGCCTGGTGGGCGGCCACGACCAGCATGTGCTCCCGCGGGTCCCGCCGTACCAGCAGCACCCGCCACAGTGAACCCGTCAGGTCGAACGGCGCCCGCGCGAGTTCGGCCACGTCCCCGTCGGGCACCACCTGGATGGTGACGTCATCGCGAACGGCCGCGCGCAGACGGGATTCGTCCAGTGGGCCGTGCAGCCGGACGGCGGCCGCGTGCACGTGCATCGGATGTCCGGGGGCCAGCCGTTCGCGCAGCCGGGCGCGGTCTCGTGCGCCGGTCATCGGGCCAACCCGGCATCAAGCGCGGCGGCCAGCGCGGCGATGTTGCTGTCGTGCCAGATGGTGTAGTGGTCGCCCGGTATCACGGTGTCGTCGATGCCGGCCGCGAACCGCGCCCAGCCGGGCCGGGTGTCCGGCGACTCGGCGGCCCTGATCAGCGTGATCCGGCCGTCGAAGGGTTGCCGTGGCTGGTAAGCCGCGATGGCGCGGGCGTTTCCGGTGAAGACGGCGAGGCGCCTGCGCACGAAGTCGGCCGTCACGCCGTCCGGCACCAGCCCGGCGTCCCGCAGCAACGTGGCCAGGTCGTCGGTTGTGGCTGTGGGCGCGGGTAAGCCTGCCATGCCGGCCAGGTTGTCCACGAACAGCTGCCGGATGTCGTCCGGCGGCGGGCCCGGCTCGGGGACCGACGTGTCGACGAGTACCAGCAGCGCCACCTCGTCGCCGCGTGCGCGCAGCAGGTTCGCCAGCTCCACGGCGACGAGGCCGCCCATCGAGTAGCCGAGTAGGTGGTACGGGCCGGTCGGCTGGCGGCGGGTCATGGCCGGCAGGTAGTAGCGGGCCAAGTCGGCGACCTGGTTCATCGGCGGGCCGGATTCCAGGCCGGGCGCCTCGAAACCGAGGATGGGCCGGCCGGGCGCGAGCCGGCGGGCCAGCGCGACATACGTGTAAGCGGAGCCGGAAACGCTGGGCAGGCAGAACACCGGCGCACCGGCGCCGTCGGCGCGGATCGTGACGATCGGGTCGGTGTCGGCGGCGTGCGCGGCACCGGTGAGCGCGTCGTCGATCGCCGCGGCCGTCACCTCGACGGTCGGCACCGAGTAGAAGTGCCGCATGGGCAGTTCGACGCCGGTGTTCTCGGCGATCCTTGTCAACACCAAGGTGGCCTGCAGCGAATTGCCGCCGAGATCGAAGAAGCTGTCCAGCGCGCCGACCCGGTCGTGCCCGAGCACGTCTGCGAACGCGGCGACGACGATCTTCTCGCTGTCGGTGCGCGGCTGGACGTACTCGGCGAGGGCGGTGTCCGCGCTGTCCGGTGCCGGCAGGGACGCGCGGTCCACCTTGCCGGTCACGCCGAGCGGGATCTCGGCCATCCCGACGTAGGCGGCCGGCACCATGTAGCCAGGTAACCTGCCCGCGACGTGTTCGCGCAGTTCGGCCGGTGACGGTGGCGCGGCCGGGTCGGCCGGCACGACGTAGGCGACGAGGCCGGCCCCGGACGGGGTGTCGGTGCGCAGGGCAACCACGGCGTGTGCGACCCCGATGTGCTCGGACAGCACGGTTTCCACCTCCTCCAGCTCGATCCGCTGGCCGCGCAGCTTGATCTGGGTGTCGAGTCGGCCGAGGAACTGGATCTGGCCGTCCCGCGTCCATACCGCCAGATCCCCGGTCCGATACATCCGCTCACCAGGAACGAACGGATCCGGCACGAACTTCTTCGCCGTCAACACATCATCATGCACATAACCACGCGCCAAACCAGGACCAGCCGACACGATCTCCCCCGGCACACCAACGGGCACCGGCACACCCCACCGATCCAACAAATACACCCGCCGGTGCGGCATCGCCCGACCGATCGGCGGCGACGACCGCCACACCTTCCGCTCACACGGATAATACGTACACCCGATCGTCGCCTCCGTCGGCCCATACGCGTTCAGAAACAACCGGCCAGGCAGATTCCACCGATTCACCAAATCACCGGTAAACGCCTCACCACCCACCAACAGACCCCGCAACGCCGGGTACGGCTCAGGATCCAACAACGCGATCATCGCAGGCGGCGCACCAAGGTACGACACCCGCTCACGCCGCAGCAGCTCGGACAGCGCGGCCGGCGACACCGTGGTGTCCCTCGGCACCAGCACCATCGTGGCGCCACGCGACAGCCCGGTGAACAGTTCACCCTCGGCAAGGTCGAACACCAGCGAGGAGAACTGGAGCATCCGGTCGCCGGGGCCGAAGTCGAACACGTTCCCGAGAAAATCGATATAGGTCGCCAACGCGTGGTGCTCGATCACCACACCTTTCGGCCGGCCGGTCGAGCCCGAGGTGTACAAGATATAGGCAGCTGAATTGAGTGTCGCCAGTTCGGGCAGCGGTTCGGGTTGGCCGCCGTATTCCAGTTCGTCGAGCAGGACAACGCGCCAGTCGTCGTTCGCCGGTAACCGGTCCAGCAGATCCGACGTCGTCAGGACAATGCGGGCACCGGCGTCGGACAGAATGGTGGCGATCCGGTCCTTCGGGTGTGTCGTCTCGATCGGCACGAATGCCGCGCCCGCCTTCAGCACGCCGAGCAGCGCGGTCGGCACGTGCAGGCTCCGCTCCACAGCGACTCCGACCACGTCGTCCGGTGCGACGCCGTGCGCGATCAGCGTGTGCGTGAGGACGGCTGCCCGGTGGTCCAGTTCGGCGTACGTCAGCGACATTCCGTCGAACACGACCGCCTGCGCGTCCGGTGTGCGGGCCACCTGTTCGGCGATCATGGTGTGCACCGGTGCCCGCCGGTACTCGCGCACCTCGCCCTGCCACTCGCGCAGAACCTGGTCCAGTTCGGTGTCGGACAGCAGCGGGAGCTGCGAGAGGCGCAGCGACGGGTCGGTGCAGACGGCGTCCAGCAGCCGCTGGTAGTGCTCGAGCATGCGGTTGACGCGGGACGCGTCGAACAGGTCGGTCGCGTACTCGACCTGCACGCGCAGCTCGGATTCCGTTTCCAGCACGTTGATCGCGATGTCGAACCGTGCCGTGCCCTGCGCGCCGCCGACCACGTCCACCGTGAGATCGGCCATCCGCACCGTGATGTCGACCTGGCCGGGCAGCAGGCCGAAACTGACCTGGAACAACGGGTTCCGGCTCGGGTCGCGGTCCGGCCGCACCCGCGCGACGACCTGCTCGAACGGCACGTCCTGGTGGTCGTACGCGGTGAGGGCGACGTCCTTGACCTTCGCGAGGACCTGCGTGAACGCCGGGTCACCGGACAGGTCGCAGCGCAGCACCAGCATGTTGGTGAAGAAGCCGACCACCGGTTCCAGTTCGGTGCGGTCGCGGCCGGCGCTCGCGGTGCCGATCACGATGTCGTCCTGGTGGGTGTAGCGGCTCAGCAGCGCGTCGAAGCCGGCCATCAGGGTCATGAACAGCGACGCCGAGTTCGCGCGCGCCAGGGTGCGCAACCGGTCGGCGAGCGGGCCGGGCAGTGGCCAGTCGATCAGGTCGCCCCGGAACGACGGCACGTCCGGCCGGGGCCGGTCGGTCGGCAGCGCGAGCGTCGGCAGGCCGGCGAGTTGCCGCTGCCAGTGGTCGAGATCGGCGGTGCCCCTCGTACTCGTCAGCCGTTCCCGTTGCCACAGCGCGAAGTCCGGGTATTGCACCGACAGTTCGGCCAGGTTCGGTGTGCGGTGTTCGACGGCGGCCGTGTAGCACTCGGCGAGTTCGGTGATCAGCAGGGCCGTCGACCAGCCGTCGGAGATGATGTGGTGGGTGGTGATCGCGAGCGTGTGGTCGTCGGCCGCCAGCCGGTACAGCCGGTACCGGATCAGCGGCCCGGCCGCCAGGTCGAACGGGGTGGTCGCCGCCGTGTCCAGTGCCGAGGCCAGTTCGGCTTCGTCGGCGCACGGCTCGGGCGTCAGCTCGACCGGTGCCGGTGCGCTGATCACCTGGACCGGCTGGCCGTCGCGGACGCCGATCGCGGTGCGCAGCGCGTCGTGCCGTGCGATGACCGTGCCGAGCGCGCCGGCCAGCGCCGCGATGTCCAACTCGCCGCGCAGCCGCAGCCCGAACGGCAGGTTGTAGGCCGCGAGGCCGGGTGCGAACCGCTCCACGAACAGCAGCTGCTCCTGGCCCGCGGTCAGCGGATAGCCGGCGAGATCGTTGTCCCGCCTCGGAATCGTCTCGGTGCGCGGCCGCGTCGTGCGGGCACGGCGTCGCTTCGCATCGGCGAGCCGGCGCTCAAGATCCTCGATCTCCCGTAGCTGTCGTGCCCGCACGGCATCGGCCGTCGTGTCGCCGGACCGGTCGTCCGAGCCAACGACCGTCCGGTCGTCCATCACATGAACCTCGCAAGCGTTACTCGTCCACCCGATTCACGACGGCACAAAACGTCCGCAGACTACGACCAGCCAAGAGTGACGGGCAAGAGATTCTCGCGGACGTGCACGCCGGCCGTTACCTAATGTACGAGTATCGGACACATCGGGGTCGAATACCCGGTGCGGCATGAATCTCGGCCTGTTCGGACTCCGCGACCGGTGCTAGCGTCGGAAACAGACGGGCCGACCGCGGCCGGCCGTGGCAGACGGACACTTGGGGAGAGTTGCGTTGCCAATCGATTGCCGACACTGATCCAATTCCGGGATGACATCAAATCGTGCCATCGGCAGTGACGCGTTCGCGGATTCGATGTGAGGAACGATCTTGAACACTTCTAAGACCATGGTATATGCCAAGATCCACCGTGCGGTGGTGACCGCGGCGGACCTGAACTACATCGGCAGTATCACGATCGATTCCGACCTGCTCAGGCAGGCCGGCATGGACGAGTACGAGCGTGTGCAGGTCGTCGACGTGACCAACGGGGCGCGCCTGGAGACCTACGCCATCGCGGGCGCGCCGGGCAGCGGTGTCATCCAGCTCAACGGCGCGGCCGCCCACCTCGTCGATGTCGGCGACACGGTCATCATCATGGCGTACATGCAGGTCCAGACGCCGGTCCCGGCCGAATGGAGCCCCGTCGTGCTGATCATGGACGAGGACCGCAACCGGGTGCGCCAGGTAACGAGACTACCGGACGCGGTACTGAACCAGGCGTCCACCGCATCGGTATAGACAACCCTGGGGGGATTGTCGGGTTCATGGTGAACAATGCAGGACAACAACGCCGACGCGCCATCCGGTTAAATGTCAGAAACTGGTGTCTTGACGGCACCGTGATCGGGTGTTTATTTTTGCGCAATGCCGTCGGTCCCGGCCACGGACCGGCCGGATACGTTCGCGCCCACGCTCGACCGGACCGACCACGCCGGGGATGGAGGGTCACCGGATCCGGTGAGCGGAACGGCGCACACCAATTCGGGCACGATGCTGTAATGCAACGCATCCGCAGAAAGCCGCCCAAGCCGACCATTCAACCAGCCGAGCCTGCCGTGAATGACCGGCGCCGGCTGCCAAGTGATCACTCAAAGGAGACACAGCGTGCGCGTGCTCAGCAGTGATTCGGCCGCGTTGAAACCCGAGTTCGGCATTCTCAGCGGTCGATGGTCACAGTATCCGGACGTCACCGGTCTGCCGTTCGACGCGATGTGGTGCGTGGTGCCACCCGGTTCGCGCAGCAACGAGGACTTTCACCCGGAGATCGAACTGGCCATCGTGGTCGAGGGCAGCGCGCGCATCGAAACACCGGACAACGCGGAAACGGTCGAGGTCGGCGCCGGTGCCGCCGCGCTGCTCGGCTCGCACGAACGACACGTCGTGCACAACGGTTCCGACGACGAACCTCTGGTACTGCTGAGCATCTACTGGCTGCCCGGCCAAGACATAAAGGAACCCATACAGGACGGCGTCTCGTGACTGAGCAAGGCGGGCGAACGACCCTGATCACGGCCACCGCGCCGACCCCGAACGGCCCGTTGCACCTGGGGCATCTCAGCGGTCCCTACATCGCGGCCGACATCGCTGCCCGCGCCGCGCGCAGGCGCGGGCAGCGGGTCGTCGCGTTCAGCGGTGTCGACCCGAACCAGAACTACGTGGTCACGAAGGCGATCGCGGAAGGCAGGTCGGTCCAGGAGGTGTTGGACACCTACCAGACCGACATGCGTGTGGCGTTCGAGCGGGCGCGGGTCGAGTACGACGTGTTCGTCCAGCCCGACGTCGACACCGACTACCGGGACGCGGTCGCCGGCCTGATCGGGCACCTCGTCGCCAGCGGCGCGGCCACCATCGCGGAGACGACCGTGATGGTGTGCGGCGACTGCGACCGCACCATGCACCACGCGTACGTCGGCGGCAACTGCCCGACCTGCGGCCTGGGTTCCGGCGGCGGCACCTGCGAGGGCTGTGGCGGTTTCAACACCGGTGCCACCATGCGCGACGCGCGCTGCAGCCAGTGCGGCAGCGCGCCGGCACCGCGCACGGTCGCGATTCCCGTGCTGGACATGGAGAAGTACCGCGACCAGCTCGCCGAAGTCTGGGCCCGCGCGGTGCTGCCGCCCCGGGTCCGCGACCTGATCGGCAGTCACCTGGCGTGGGGCCTGCCGACCGTGCCGCTTGCCTACCCGACCGACTGGGGCATCGAACTGGCCGGCACCGTCCCATCGAGCATCGCGGGTCAGCGGGTCGACGTGTGGGTCGAGATGGGCCTCGGCATGTTGTACGCCACCGCCCGGCACATCGACCCGACCGCGGCCGGCGTCGACGACTACCTCGCCGCGTGGCGCAACGTGGACGGCGGCTGGCATTTCCTCGGTATCGACAACGCCTTCTATTTCGCCGTGCTGTTCCCCGCGCTGTTCGCGGCGCTCGGCGTGACCGGCGGCAAGCTCGGCGGCATGGTGGTCAACGAGTTCTACCGGCTGGACGGCCTGAAGTTCTCCACCAGCCGCAAACACGCCATCTGGGCCAACGAGTTCCTCGCCGTGTCCGACCCGGCGCTGCTGCGGCTGTACCTGAGCTGGGATCGGCCGGACAGCTACGAGAGCGACTTCACCGAGGACGGGTACCGCGCGTTCGTGGCGCTGCTTGAGCAGTACCGGGCCGGCAAGGCACTGGCCGAACTGGAACCCGTGCTGTCCGCCCAGAATCTCGACCGCGCGGAACGGGCACTCGAACTGCCGTACTTCAGCCCCGCCCTTGCGCTGCGCTGTTTGCTCGGCCACGAACCGGGCAACGTACGGGCCGCCGACCTGTTGCGGCTGCTCACCGCCGAGCCGAGATGACCGGGTCACCGCGGCTGGCGGTCATCGGCGGCGGCCTTGCCGGCTGCCTGTTGGCCTGGCGGGTGGTCCGCGATCATCCGCGCTGGCAGGTGGAACTGTTCACCGGGCGGGACGGCACCGGCTGCGCGACCGACATGTCCGGCGGGCTGGTACGCGGATTCGAGACCAACCCGGTGGCCAGTGCGCTGGCCACCGCGAGCCTCGTCGAGCTGCGCGGCGACTCCCGGCTGCGGGCCTGGTCCGGCTACCAGGAGATCGGTTCGGCCTACGTGTGCGCGGCGGACCAGCCGGCCGGCACCGTGCAGCGGCTGGTGGCGAGGATGGCGCGGCAGTTGCCTGGCTCGGCGCGGATCGTGGACGTGGATCGGTTGCGCCGCGCGGGATTGGCCGGCATACCCCGGCCGGCCGCCTGCGTGCTGGAAACGCACAGCGGCTACTTCTCGCCGAGTGGGCTGCGCGACGGCGTGCTCGACGATCTCGGACAGCGCGGCCATGTCCGGCCCGAACCGGTCACCCGGATCGTCCCGTGCGACGGCGGCGCGCTGCGGTGCGAGTCGCCGTCCGGGACGCACCACTTCGACCGGGTCGTGGTGGCCGCCGGCCGGTGGACCGCCCAGCTGCTGCGCGACAGTGGGTTGGACAGCACGGGTTTCCGCACCAAGCAGATCCAGTACGGCGTCTACCGGGCCGTCGGCCGCATGCCCGGCACGTTCATCGACGACACCAGCGGCCTGTACGGGCGGCGGTTCGCGCACCGGGACGAGGTGCTGCTCGGCGTGCCGAGCCAGCGGTGGGAACCCGATCCGGACCGTTGCGCACCGGCCGAACCGCTGCAGCGGCGGGCCGAACGCCTTGCCGCCGAACGACTCCCGGAGCTGCGACTCGGTCCGCTGCTGCGGATCGTCGCCGGCGCGGACTGCTATCACGATCCACCCATCCTGGCGCTGCGAACGTCCCCCGACGAGCTGCCCGGCCTCTACACGTTCACCGGCGGCAGCGGGGGCGCCGCCAAGTACGCGCTCGCGGCCAGCACGGCCGCGGCCGGCCAACTCGACGGCATCCGCGTCGATGCTTCATCGCTAGCAATCAATGTCACGGGAGGGGCATCGTGACCGCGCCCAGATCACCGGAAACCCAAGGCACACCGCACTTCCACGCCATCGGTATCGGCGCGGGGCCGGCCAATCTGAGCCTGGCCGCGCTGTTCGAGGCGATGGCGCCGAACGAGATCGCGCTGTTCGAGCAGCAGGCGAAGCCGGGCTGGCACCACCAGTTGCTGTTCGCGGACGTGCGGATGCAGACGTCGTGGCTCAAGGACCTGGTGTCCCTCGTCGACCCGTCGCACCACCTGTCGTTCCTGTCGTACCTGGTCACCACCGGCCGGGCGCACGCGTTCCTGAACGCGCAGTACGATTCGATGCCGCGGCTGGAATACGTCGCCTACCTGAACTGGGCCAGCTCGACCCTGCGCAACGTGTACTACGACACGCCCATCGACCGGGTGTCCTTCGACAACGGGTTCGTGGTGTGGAGCGGGGACCGGCCGGTCGGCCACGCGGAGCACCTCGTCCTCGGCATCGGCAGCATGCCTTATCTGCCACCGGGTTTCCGTTCGCTGGACCGGAACATGATGAGCGCGCCGGAGCAGTTGGCCGGCTGGCTGGAGTCCGCCGCACCCGCGAAGGACCAGCCGGTCGCGGTGGTCGGCAGCGGCCAGACCGGCGCCGAATGCGTGATGGAACTGCTCGGCCGTGGATTCACGCGGATCAGGTGGATCGGCCGGCGGGCTTGGTTCGCGCCGCTCGACGACTCCCCGACCGCCAACGAGTTCTACCGCCCTGCCTACACCGAGCACTTCCAGCAGCTGCCGATGGAGGTCAAGCGGGACCTCACGGTACGGCAGGTGCTGACGAGCGACGGCATCTCGGCGGGCACGTTGCGCGCGATCTACCAGGCCAACTACGACGCGATGCTGCGCACGGGCGACTTCCCGATCCAGCTGTACCCGGGCCGGGACGTGGTGCGGGGCACGGCATCGGGACCCGGCATGGTCCGGCTGGACTGCCTCACGCACGGCCGGCACGAGAAGCACGAGGTGGCACACGTGGTCGCGGCGACCGGCCGTCGGCCGAGCCCGCTGCCGCTCGACGACGACCTGATGGAGCTGATGGAACTGGACGGCGACGGCGAACTGCTCGTCGAGGACGACTTCTCGGTGCGCTGGAAGTCGTCCAACGGTTTCCGGATCTACGCCCAGAACCGCGCCCGCTACGCGCAGGGCCTGCCGGACGCCAACCTCAGCCTGCTGCCGATGCGCAGTGCCATGATCATCAACTCGATGTTCCAGCGGGACGTGTTCGTCAGCAGGGACGACCTCCGCGCCACCATCTGGGAGTGACTCGTGTTCGACTACGACGGTCTGGTGTTCCGGTCGGCCGCGGCGGAAACCGCGGACCAGCACGGCAACGGCCCGGTCGGCAACTACCATCAGGCCGGCAAGGTGGTGTGGGCCGAGTTCTCCGGTGGTGCCGTGCTGCGGGGCAGTCTTGTCGGCGAGTGCGCCGAGGACGGCACCCTGCACCTTGGCTACTGCCAACTGCTGGACACCGGTGAGGTGATCTCCGGCCGGTGTGTCAGCACGCCGGAACGGCTGGCCGACGGCCGGGTCCAGCTACGCGAGCAGTGGCGCCGGTTCGACGC
>DATBCR010000690.1:0-3859 GCA_036270375.1 Pseudonocardiaceae bacterium
CCGCGTTGACCCCGGCTTCCCAGGTGGCGCTGACACTGCGTGCGGTCGGCGGCCTGACCACGGCGCAGATCGCCACCGCGTTCCTGCTGCCCGAGGCGTCCATGGCGCCTCGGATCAGCCGGGCCAAACAGAAGATCAAAGCAGCTGGCGCGACGTTCCGGATGCCGCCGGACGCCGAGTTCGCGGACCGGCTGCGGGTCGTGCTGCAGGTGCTGTACCTGATCTTCAACGAGGGCTACACCGCCAGTTCCGGCCCGGACCTGCACCGGGCCGAGCTGACCGGCGAGGCCATCCGGCTGACCCGCGAGCTGTACCGGCTGCGGCCGGACGACGGCGAAGTGGTCGGGCTGCTCGCCCTGATGCTGCTGACCGACGCCCGCCGCGCCGCCCGCACCCGCGCCGACGGCACGCTGGTCCCGATCGCCGAGCAGGACAGGGGGCTCTGGGACCGCACCGCCATCGACGAGGGTCTCGCCCTGCTCGCCGACACTCTGAGCAGGGCGCCGCTCGGCCAGTACCAGCTACAGGCGGCCATCGCCGCCGTGCACGCCGAAGCCGCTGACACACAGGACACCGACTGGCCGGAGATTCTTGGCCTGTACGAACTCCTCGAACACTTCTCGCCCAGCCCGATGATCACGCTGAACCGGGCCGTCGCGGTGGCGATGGTGTCCGGCCCGCGCGCCGGACTGGCCATTGTGGACACACTGGATGCCGACAGCAGGCTCGCGAAGCACCACCGGCTGGACGCCGTGCGCGGGCACCTGCTGGAGATGGCCGGTGACCTGCCGGCCGCCCGTCGCCATTACCAGCTGGCCGCGCGGCGCACCACGAGCCTGCCGGAGCAGCGTTACCTCGAGACCCGCGCCGCGCGCCTCATCGACTAGCGGCTTCCGAAACACCCGATGAATATTGACACTCACGTTCGCGCTGGTGTAGACCATATGTAAACGTTTGTGGTGCTATTTCGTCAATGCTGCCAAGACATTCACGTCGCGGTGAGAGGGAGAGGCTTCACAAAATGAGGTACAGGCTCATCACAGCTGCGGTCGCGCTGGCCGCCGGACTGATACCCGCGACCGCCGTCGTCGCGCACGGTAGCACGCCGGGACTCAACCCGGCGGCCTGCGCCGACCTCGCGCCGATCCGGCTCGCCGCGGACCACTGGATCGCCGCCAACAAGACTTTCGGCGACTCGACCTGGTTCAACGCGCTGTTCATCAAGGGCGACATCGAGACGTTCCGGCTGACCGGTGACCAGAAATACCTGACCTACGCCAACGGCTGGGCCGCGCACAACAAGTGGAAGCTGCCGACCAACGCGCCGAACGACGACGGACCGGAAGCCAGCCAGGAGTACATCGACCTGTTCCAACTCGACCCGAAGCACCCAGCCGTCGATATCGCCGACGCGCAGGCCTATGTCAACCGGGTCACTGGAAAGATGGAGAGCGGCGGCGCCAGCCCGATGACCTATGTGGACTCGGTCGAACTCGGCGCGCTGTCCGCGTTCGCGCATTTCGGTGTCGCCAACAACAACGCGGCTGACATCGACGCGATGGCCAAACAGTTCGCATTCACGGAAGGCCATATCTACGACAAGAAGACCTCGTTGTGGTGGCGTGATTCCCGGTGGGTCGGCACCACGACGCACTGGTCCCGTGGCAACGGCTGGATCGTGATCTCGCTGACCAACACGATCGCGGCCCTGCCGGCCACCGACCCGAACCGCACCCACTACATCAGCCTGCTGCAGGCGATGTTCGCCAAGCTGGCGTCCACGCAACAGCCCGGCGGCTACTGGACGGCGGACGTCGACCACCCGTCGTCGTTCCCGGCGCCGGAGTCGAGCGGCACATCGTTCTTCACGTACGGCATGGCCAAGGGCATCCAGGCCGGCTACCTGAGTGCGGCCACGTACACGCCGGTGGTGCAGAAGGCGTGGGGCTGGTTGAAGAACACGGCGCTGCACAGCAACGGCGTGGTCGGATTCGTGCAGGGGCCGTCGTCGCAGCCGTCCCAGCACCAGCCGATCAGTGCCACGGCGACCTCGAACTACGGCGTCGGCGCGTTCCTGATGGCCGGGGTCGAGGCGTCGAAGTTCACACCCGGCTGCTGAAACACATGACGGAGCGCTCGGCCGGAGACCGGCCGGGCGCTCCGTTGTTTGTTACCTGGCAATGACCCCACGCACTCGTCCAACTGGTGGGACGCGACCGCGTGGCGTGCGCCTCGATGACCGATTCAAGGCTTTCTCAAGCTTTTCGACTGGTTGGGCCGGAACACTGGGACATGCGCGCCTTTCCGCATACCGGGCCAAATTTGGGTGGGAGTTACCCATGTCCTTGCCGCTGGCACTCGCGAGACTTGGCGGGTCGACGAGTCGCGCGGGAGGTGTACCGTCCGAAATGGACGATGTGACAGCTGGCAGGGACTGCGCCGCCGTGCTGCTCCGGCTGGCCGGCCTGCCGATCGCGTCGTGGCTGGCCGGCGCGGCACCCGGGCTGATGGCCCTGGTCACCGATGTCGACCGGCTCGCCGACGCGTACCAGCGGCACTCCGACCAGGTCGTGGCGGACATCGGCGGCCGGCTGATCGGGCATCCCGCGCTGCTCGCCGCGCAGTGGCCGGACGTGCTGCACCTGCGCCGCGCCCTGCGCAACGGCTGGGCGCCACCGCCCGCGGCATCGTCGGTCGCCGACAGCGCGGAACTGGTGCTGCCGGACGGCGACCCGCTGCCGGTCCGGATCCGGACGCTGGTCAAGGCCGCCGCCGAGCTGGCTGCCCTGCGGGAGAGCGCGGACCACGCCGTCGCGGCCGAGGAGCGCAGGCTGCTCGCCGCGCCGTGGCAGTTGCTGCACGACAGCGCGAGCGGCCGGCATGCCGTACGCGCCAACGGGATGCACCGGGACACCGCGGCCAGGGTGGCGGCCGGCGAACCGTGGACGACCCGGCGCATGCGGCAGCGCGCCGAATCCCTGTGGCGGCTGATCGACCATGGCGGCACGCGGGCCACCCCGGACGGCTGGCTCGGCCAGGTCGCGCTTGTGCCGGTGGTGCCGGACGGCTGGACGGGCGACCGGCTGCTGATCCAGGACCGGGCGGCGGCCGAGTGCACCGACAGCGACCAGGTCCGGCGGACCGGATGGTCGACGGTGGAGCGGGTGCCCGCGAACAACGTCGACGTGTACCGGAGGTCGGCCACCGGCGTCGCCGAGTCGCACGCGACGCGACTGGCCGAACTGGTCCACCTTGGCCTGCGGGCGCTCGTGCTCGCGAGCGGAACCGTTGCGGCACCTGCACTTCCGGCGCAGCTCGGACCACGGCCTCGGCTCCTGCCGAACCTGGCAACGGAACGCTGGGTCCCGGTCGCGCCCGCACCCGGCCCCGGGCCGCTTGACCGGTGGATCGGCGAACACGCCGACGGAGCGGACTCCATCGACGTCGACATCGACACGCTGGACCGGCTCGGCGCGCCTACCCCGGCCGTGGACTGGCCGGTCGACTGCCTGTTGCGGCCGATCCGCGCGCACGACGGGCCGGTGGCCGTGTTGGACCGGATCTGTCCCGCCGGTGTGCTGGACGCCCGGTTCGCGTCGGCGATGCGCGACCTGTATCCGCGGGTGCCGCAGGCCGACGAGTACCGGCGATTTCTGTGCGAAATCGGTGCGCGGGCCGGCATTCCGGTGGTGGAGGTGCTGGTCCCGCCGACGACGGCCCCGACTTACAGCTCGTGGTGGACCGGCGATCCGGCTCGCGCGGGCCAGCCGGGAATCTACGTGTCACCGGCCCGGATCACCCTGCGCACGGACGCCGGCCAGGTGATCGCCGAGGTGGACGGCCGGCGGATCTGGCCGGT
>DATBCR010000691.1:0-13015 GCA_036270375.1 Pseudonocardiaceae bacterium
GGTGTCCACCTTGAACTGGACGGTGCCGCCGGCCGTGCTGCTGATGTCGGTCGTGAAGCCGGCGATCGTCGGATCGTCGGAATTGACCTGCCACTGCGGTGTGCCCGCTTGCGTGTTCTCACAGGCGACCGGGTTCGTCACCGGTGGCGCGCACGGATTCGACGCCGCCGCGGGCGTACTCAGCACCAGGGTCGGCACGACGATCGCGGTGGCGACCAACGCCACGGACGCGACCATGTTCACCGCCATCGCGCGCAGCGTGGTCACTCTGTCCTGCATTCTCGCCATGCCTGTCTCGCCTCTCAACTGCCCGGCTGACGTCGATTCGCGCGACGGCCGAGAAACGCCTATGGAGAAAACTCCGGTGACGAGAACGACGTCACGCCGGCCGCGGTGGGGGCATCCGTCCCGACGTCACGGGACTGTCACGGTGCGGACGGCGATTGGTCTGTGCCGGAACGTATCGAGCGCGATCCCGTCGCCCTGACCAGGATCTACACACCTGTAGTCGGAGTAGTGATTGTCAATCGGCGAATCGGCCTAAGGCACTCGGCCGTTACAGCTACCGCAGCAGGTCGACCCTTTTGGTGCACTCAGGGTGATGTGCGTTACTGCCGGCGCTCGGCTACTCACTCACATCGGCGCGAGCCGTTCGATACAAAGCGGGGTTGTCCTGATCGAGAACTTCGACCCGTAGCGGCACCGTGCCCTTGTCGACACACTGGCCGGACCGGGCGTCCCACACCCAGTGATGGCGCGGGCACTCGATCACGCCGTCCCGGATGTCGGCGAATGTCAGGTCCTCACCGGCGTGCGGGCAGAAGCGCTGCAGCCGCAGGCCGTCCCGCTCGATGGTCTCGGTGTTCTGCCGCTCCCGCAGCATCTGCATGGTCTGCGCGGGCTGGTTGCCGTAGCGCAGCAGGCTCATGAACGTCAGGTCGAACAGGTCCGGGTGCCGGTGCAGGCCGACCCGCATCGACAGCAGCGCCTCCTCCCAGCCGGTCGCCCCGTCGATCACGGCGCGCAGCACCCTTGGCGCCAGCAGCAGGGTGTACTCCGGGTCGTAGGGCTCCTCGCCCTCGATCACGAAGCTCTCGGCGAGGCGGCCGAGCTGGACGTGCCAGATGTCCGCACCGGCGACCAACCGGATGTCCTTGCTGAAGTCGCCAAGGAATTTCTGGTTCCACCGTTGCAGGGTGCCGAAGTAGGCCTCGATCTCGGGCATCGTCACGGCCGGCTCCGGACCGGCGTGGAAGCGCTGCCACTCGTCCTTGCGGCGGGTCCGGTAGGCCGCGATGTCCTCGTCCAGCCTGCTGCCGGCCGGGGTCGACGGAACCACCGCCGGCACTGGGCTGTCGCCGATCTCCAGGTCGTCACCGGGACCGGCGCGCAGCACCGCGACACCGGGGCACGCCTGCTCGAAACCGTCCGACACCTGTTCCCACACCGGGAAGATCGTCCGGTCCCGGTCGTTGAACTCGGCAAGGTCCGGGTCGAGGAAGCACGCCGGCCCCGCCGACGGCAGGTACGCCTTCGCCCCGGTGATCCGGACCTTCCGGTACAGCGTGTCCATCAGGTCGTCGCGCACCTGCTTGACCTTGGTCGCCATCACCGGTGCGGGGTAGTCATAGCAGTTCGGGTACCACATCGCGCCGGAGTACTGCGCCGCGAGCAGGTCGATCCGGGTCGGCAGCGCGGACATCGGCGTGTTGCAGTCGTTGAGGTCGAGGAAGCGGAAGCCGTCCAGGTCCAGCAGCAGCCCGCTGTCCTCCTTGTGGCTGGTGTCCAGGAACATGGTCGCGGTGCAGCCCGGCGCCAGCTCGTAGGACTCCTGGTGCTCAAGCGACACGACGTCGGTGAAACCCAGTTCCTTGAACCGTTTGCTCATCACCCGGGACCGGTACTTCGCCACGATCACCGGGGTCGACCGGTCGAGGCGGTCCAGCAGCGTGCGGTCGAAGTGGTCCTCGTGCGCGTGCGAGACGTACAGGTAGTCGAACCGCTCGCCGAGCACCTCGTCGAGCAGATTCCGGTTGTCCGGGAACGGGAACCACGAGTCGAGGAACGCGGGGAAGAACCACGGGTCGATCAGGATCCGGCAGCCAGCGTGGCTGACGATGAAACCGGCGTGCCCGAGATACCGGATGGTCGCCATGCCCACTCAGACCCCGACCGCCGTCGACCGGGTCCACCAGTTGACCAGGTCGCGCAGCCCGTCCGCGAGCTCGATCTGTGGCCGCCAGCCAAGATCGTGCGCGGCGGCGGAGATGTCCGCGAGCCGCCTGCTCACGCCACCACCGGTGTCGCGGGCCGGGCCGTGCTCCGGCACCAGGTCCGAGTTCATCGCGATCAACAGCGCATCGGCCAGCCCGCGCAGGCTGGTCTCGGTCGAGCTGGCGATGTTGTAGGTGGCGTCCGTGACATCGGCCTGTGCGGCCAGCAGGTTTGCCCGCGCGATGTCGTGCACGTGCACGAAGTCCATGGTCTCGTTGCCGTCACCGAAGATCAGCGGCGGCTGGCCGGCCGCGATCCGTTCCATCCAGCGGATGAACACCTCGGTGTACCGGCCGTGCGTGTCCATTCGCGGGCCGTACACGTTGAAGTAGCGCAACACCACGTAGTCCAGCCCGTACATGGCGTGGAAGCTGCGCAGCATCCCCTCGTTGAACTGCTTGGCGGCGCCGTAGAACGTGTCGTTGTTGTACGGATGGTGCCGTTCGGTGGTCGGGAACTGTTCGGCCAACCCGTACACCGACGCCGAGGACGACGCGACCACTTTGCCGACACCCGCGGCCGTCGCCGCCTCCAGCACTGTGAACGTACCGTCCACAAGGCATTCCAGCGCCAGCCGTGGTTCCTGCGCGCACTGGGTGATCCGGATCGCGGCCAAATGGAACAACACGTCCACACCGGTCATCAGCTCGCCGACGAGCTGCCGGTCGTTGATGTCGCCGGTGACCACGGTGAGCCGGTCGCCGGCGCGTTCGGCCGCACTGGCAAGGTTCGCCTTGCGGCCGCGCACGAAGTTGTCCAGCACCACGACTTCCGAGGCACCCGCGTCGACGAGCCGGTCCACAATGGCCGACCCGATCGTGCCGGCCCCGCCGGTGACCAGGATCCGCTGCCCGATGATCTGCTGCGCCGATGTCACGCGACGGCCCCTTCCCGCTCGCCGGCCGGCTTTTCGGCCAGCGTGTCATCGTCGACACCCAGAATCGGCATGAACGCGCCGCCCTCCGTCAGGCTCGCGGAGGCCGCCTCCAGGATGGCCAGCACCCGGACACCGGACCAGCCGTCGGTCAGCGGCCGGCGGCCCTCGGTGACGCACGCCGCGAACTCGGCCAGCACCCCGCGCAGCGCCTCCCGTTCCGGCAGTGCGGGCGCGACCATGTCGCCGGTGCGGTAGGACACGATGGTCTGCGCCCGCGCGTCCCGCTCGTCGCCGTTCGTCCTGTCGACGCCTCGGTTGTAGATGGACAGCCGCTGACTGGGGTTCAGGTCGTCCCACACCACGGTGTGCGTCGAACCGCCGAACACCATGGTGCGGATCTTGGTCGGCGACAGCCAGTTCACGTGCACGTGCGCGATGGCGCCGTTGGACAGCTGCAGGGTCAGGTGCCCGACACAGGCCCGCCCGGCACCGATCGGGTCCGCACCGTGCGCGGCGACCGCGACCGGGAACACGTCCGAGGGCAGCACCGACAGGAACACGGAAAGGTCGTGCGGCGCGAGGTCCCACAGAACGTCCACATCGGACTGAACGAGGCCGAGGTTGATCCGCACCGAGTCCACGTACTGGATGGCGCCGATCCCGCCGCCCCGAATGAGTTCCCGCAGGTGCGCCACGGCCGGGGTGTAGCAGTAGGTGTGGTCAAGCATCAGCACGAGCCCCCGCTCGTCGGCCTGCCGGACCAGGTCCAGGCCGTCACCCAGGTTCGCCGCGAGCGGCTTCTCCACCAGCACGTGCTTGCCGGCAGCCAGAGCGGCCCTCGCGACCGGCAGGTGGGTCGCGGCGGGCGTGGCGATCGCGACCGCCGACACGCCCGGATCCGCGAGCACCTCGTCCAGCGATGCGGTGGCACGCACCGTCGAGTACTCGCCGAGCACCTTGCGGGCCCGGCCGAGATCGAGGTCGCACAGGTAGTCCAGCCGGACACCCTCGGTGAGCTGCGCGGTGCGGACCAGGTTCGGTCCCCAGTAGCCGGCGCCGATCACCGCAAGGCCGAAGCGTTGCCGTTCAATGCTCATCTCTGCTCCGACCATGCGGTGATCATGCGGCGATTCCTTTACCGGGTTCCTTGGGACCGGTGCCATGGCCGGATGACAACCGGGACATGGACGACCGGGAGGCTGTGTACGGTAATTCGCACCGAGGCCGGCAATTGTTTCATCATGCCGGCTTGATTTTAGCCACAGCTCGCCAGCAGCACGCTCACCACCGTGCACGTGGTGGACGACGTGTCGTTGGCCGGATTCGGGTCGTTCGGCGTGGAAGTGGTCCGCGCCACACTGAAGGTGAACGGGATCCCGATGTCCAGCAGTCCGACCGGGACGATGAACTTCGCCGTCGCCGACGCACCCGGTGCCAGCGCGCCGAACGTACAGATCGCGTGCTCGTTGCTCGCGGCACACGTCGACGTCGACCGGACCGACAGCCCGTCCGGCACCGTGCCGGTGTAGGTGGCGTTCAGCAGCCGGCCGGGGCCGTTGTTGGTGACCTTGACCGCGAAGTCCAGGTTCATCGACAGCAGACCGGGATCGGGCGTGCCGGTGAGCGTGACACCGAGATCGGCCTGCGCGATGATCGTCAGGGTCGGCCCAGGCGTGACGTTCGATATGAAGTTGGTCGCGACCAATTGGCCCTCAAGCGTTTCCACGGCACTGGCATCGCTCGGGTTCACGGTCAGCGTGAAGGTCACCGTGGCTGACGAGTTACCGCTGATCGCCGCACCGAGGATGGCCTCGTAGCCGTTGGACAACGTGGTGCACGTGCCATTGGTCCCGGCGTTGCAGCCGGCGAGAGTGGTGTAGCCGGTGATCACGTCCGGGGTGCTGAGCAGGCGCACGGTCGGCTGCAGAATGGTGAAACCGTTGGTGTTGGTGATCGTCTCGGTGACGGTCACCGTGTCACCGGGGATGACAGTCGTCTGGGACACGGTCAACGCCACTCCTACACCGCCGTTGTCGGCCGATGCGGGCACCTGTGCGACAACAAGCCCGGTCGCGGTCAACACGGCAAGCGCCGCCGCGGCGACCACATGCCGAATCCGGTTGCGGTTCATGGCAACTGTCCTCCTCGAAAATCGGAAACTAGTAGGCACCATCGCCGCGGAATACCGCTCGCGCGGTCTTCCAGAGGATGACCGCGTCCAGCGCGAGCGACCAGTCCTCCACGTAACGGAGGTCCAGCCGGACCGCCTCGTCCCAGGACAGGTCGCTGCGGCCGCTGATCTGCCACATCCCGGTCAGGCCCGGCTTGACGAGCAGCCGTCGCCGGACCTCGGGGGCGTAGCGGGCGGTCTCGTCCGGCAGTGGGGGTCGCGGGCCGACCAGGGACATCGAGCCGGCCAGGACGTTGAACAGTTGGGGCAGCTCGTCGAGGGACCACCGCCGCAGCACGGTACCGACCCTCGTCACCCTCGGGTCGCGGCGCAACTTGAACAGCGGCCCCGCGCCGTCGTTGGCGCCGACCAGTTCGGTGCGCAGGGCGTGTGCGTTGCGCACCATGGTCCGGAACTTGACGATGGTGAACTCGCGGCCGTCCTTGCCGACCCGCTGCTGCCGGTAGAACACGCCACCCCGGCTGTCCGCGACGACCGCGAGCGCCACTGCCAACAGCACCGGCGCGAACACGGCGAGCAGCAGCGCGGCGCCCGCTCGGTCCACGATCTCCTTGATCACCCGCCGGGTGCCGGTGAACACCGGTGCCGCCACCCGCAGCATCGGCATGCCGAGCACGCCGGTGACGTGCAGCCGAGGCCCCGCGATCTCCATCAGTACCGGCGCCACCACCATCTCGGTGTCGCTGCCCTCAAGGTCCCACGCCAGTTGCCGCAGCCGTCCGGGTGTCCAGTAGGCGTCACCGGTGATCGCGACAATCCGGTATCCGCCGCGCCGGATGTGCCGGGCCAGGTCGGTCAGGCCGCCGACCACCGGCACGCCGTCGATCTCGATGCCCCGCCGTCCGCGCGTCGTCGTGCACGCCGCCTCCACCCGCCAGCCGAGATGCGGTGCCTTGCGGGTGCGGTTGATCAGTTCCCGCACGGTGTCCTGGCCGCCGGCCGCGAGCACCGGCAGCAGGCACCGCCCGGCCCGTCGCGCCCGGTGCAGGAACCGGCGCAACTGGTACCGCTGGGCCGTCGCGAACACCGCGAATGCCGGCACCACCACGAAAACCCACGGCCGCATGTCGGGCAGCCCGCCGGCCAGCCCGCCAAGCGCCAGGATCACCACGGCCGTCGCGAGCGCACGGCCGAGCCGGCGGAACTCCTCGGCGCCCTGGCCGAGCACGCTCGGATGCCAGCTCCGGTTCAGCGGCAGCGCGCCGCACACCACCAGGATCGTGAACACCGTGAGATCCAGCGGCAGCGACCACGTCCGGTGGCTCGGCGCCCGCACGACGAAGCCGCCGACGAGCGACACCGCCAGCACGGTGGCCAGCACGTCGCTTGAGATCACGGCCAGCCGGTACCTGGCTTCCCAGCGCGCCGTGGCCAGCCGGCCGAACCGGCCGACATGTACCTGGCTGGCGCCTAATGAGCCGAAACGGGTCCGGGACGTCACGTGCCGCACGGGCCTTCTCCCACCGCTGCTCTTGATCGATCTCGGGCCGGTCGGGCGACCGGCCGGTGTTCGTGGATCGGCTGAGCAGGGGTCGGTCGTCGTTCGTGGGTCGGCAAAGTGCGCTGCCGGAAGATGTTCCGTCATCGCCGCACTCCGTTTCACCGAGCCGGGGCAGGTCGCATCGCGGCACCGGGAATCGCGGCACCAAGGTCGTGGGGTACGTGTTCGTCATCAGCGTCCGCTGATGCCCGGACCCGCGGGCGGTCCGGGCCTTGGGTGGCCGCAACAGGTCATTCGCTCGGTCCTGGTGCCGCGTTACCGACGATCTGCGTTCGGGGTGATGGTGAGTTCCCGCAGCACCACGCCGTACGGCCGGTCGAGTGGTCCGAGGTGCCCGCGTCGCGACAGCGGGTTGCACGCCGTGCGGCGGGTGGCGTAACCGTTGCGCCAGTTCAGCTAACCCGCGTCAGACGGCCGCCCGGCGAGCGCCCGAATCGTGTCGGTCAACACACTCGCCGGGATGCTCGGGTCGATCGCCCGCCGCACACCGAGGCCGATGCCGAGGCTCAGCAGTGCGGTGGCCAGGTCTTGCGCCGGCATCGGCAGCCGTAGCCCGAACTCGGCCGCGCCCTCGGCGAGCACACCCGCGATCACGGCCCGGATGCCCTCGTCGCGCCTGGCCAGTTCGTCGCGCAGGCGTGGGTCGTGCCGGGTGTGGATGGCGAACTCGACCTCGAGCGCGGTCCAGCTCCGCTCGCCGATGGTGTCGTCGGCCCAGCGCTGGAACGCGGCCAGCCGTTCGTCCAGCGTGCCGGTGCCCGCGATGGCGGTGCCGATCCGGATCATCTGCTCTGTGTGGATCGCGTCCAGCACGGCGAGGCAGAGTTCGTCCTTGTTGCGGAAGTTGGAGTACACCGCGCCCTTGGAGTAGCCGGCCTCGTCGGCCACCTTCTCCAGCGTGGTGGCGGCGTAGCCGTCCCGGAGGAATGCCCGTTTCGCGGTGGCGATCAGCCGGTCGCGGGTCTGGGCCTGGCTTTCGGCGCGGGTCAGTCGTGCCATGGCGGCAGTCTAGCCCGCGGGTACCGTCGTCATTCAGATTCTCGCAGTATCTGACGTCAACGCGCTTCTTCCATCGTGGAGGCCTTCGCCGTGCCATGAACCGGCACTCTGTACGAGACCCAGGGCAGTGACCGACGATGGGACTGTGAACGGGTGGGGACCGCAACGGCTGGGCTTGCTGGTCGGTTTGCTCGCGGTGATCGCCGCGACGCCTGCGGTGCTCGGTGTCGTCGGCGTGCGGCAACCGTTGGTGCTTGGCGGTGCCACGGTGCTGGCAGCGGCCTTCGTGGGCCTCGCGACGGTGGTGCAGGAGTCGTACAAGCGAGCCAGCCAACGTGCGGCCGAACAGTCGGCTCAGATGGTGGAAGGCTGCCTGACCATTGACGGAAAGCTGCCCAAGGTTCGGGACTTGCCCGACCCGATGGTGTTCGGCACCCATGCGAGTCGGGCCGCTGACGGTAGCCAGGACCCGGCAGCCAAGGTGAGCGCGTACGTAGCGAGGGATTCGGACGCGGAACTACGAGAACAGTTGACCAGGAGCGGTTTCGTGTTGCTGGTTGGAGACTCGACTGCGGGGAAGACACGGGCAGCCTTCGAAGCGATGGCGGCTGCCCTCGGCGATCACGTGCTCATCCTGCCGGACGACCGCACCGCGCTGCCCGTGGCCGTCGCCTCCGCGTTGGACATCCCACGCTGTGTGTTGTGGCTCGACGATCTCGAACGGTTTCTCGGTGTGGGCGGGCTATCCAGGATTCATGTCACCCGGTTCCTGTCCGGAGGTGGCCATCACCGTGTCATTCTGGCGACGATGCGCGGCGCGGAGGAGCGACGTCTCATTGAAGTTCCTGTCCGGAACGATGATTCCGCGACGATGGCGAGGAACGCTGGACGGGAGACCCTGGCACAGGTTACCTACCGGGTGCGGCTTGACCGCCGGTTCACCGAGCCAGAGCGAGCACGCGCGGCGGCGGTCGCGGCGTTTGACCTGAATATCGCCGATGCTGTGCGACATGCTGATGAGTACGGCATCGGCGAGTACCTGGCCTGCGGTCCGGAGTTGCAGCGGGCCTTCGAGAATGCGTGGGAACCAGGTGCGAACCCGCGTGGTGCGGCCCTGGTCGCGGCTGCGGTCGACGTGAAGCGCGCCGGTTTTGTGAATCCCGTGCCGAAGGATCTTTTGACCAGGCTGCATGAACGTTATCTCTCCGCACGCGGCGGGCACCGGCTGCGACCGGAGTCGCCGGGCGAGGCATGGGAATGGGCAACGCTGCCCCTTCGCGCCACTGCGGCTTTGCTGCAGTCCACGCCGGACGATTCGGCCGTCGTCGTATTCGACTACGTCGTCGATGAAGCTCAGCGACGGTCGTTCGAGCCACCTCCTGATGAGGTCGTAGTTGAGGTGCTCGGCATTGCGGACGCCGACAACGCTGACAACATTGGGAACTTTCTTTTGCTCACCGGTCGCTACAACCTTGCCAAGCAGGCATACGAGCGCGCATACGCTTTGCGGTGTGCCGCCGCCGGCGCAGAACACCCGGACACGCTCCGCAGCCGTGCCGGGATCGCTGAGGCGCGGTGGGAGCTGGGCGACTTCGTTGGTTCAGAGGCCGAGCACCGGGCGGTGTTGCTGATTGAACAGCGTGTGCTTGGTGACGACCACCCACATACGTTGAATGGTCGTCGCCTGCACGCGCTTGCCGTGTGGGAGATGGGCAGGTTGGCGGAGGCGGAAGCGGAACTCCAGGACGTACTTGAGGCCCAACGGCGTTTGTTGGGTGCCGAGCATTACGAGACGGTGCGAACCCGTGGCGGGCGGGCGTGGCTGCTACAGGAGTTGGGTGCCTACGCAGAGGCGGAAGCCGAGCATCGGGCAGTGCTGGATGTGCAGTTGCGGGCGCTGGGTGACTCCCATCCGGACACGCTGATCAACCGTGACGGGCTTGCGATGGCACTATGGAGACTGGGCCGGCTGGCGGACGCCGAACGGGAGGAACGTGACGTACTGCGTCTCCGGATACGGGTGCTCGGACTCGAGCACCCAGATACTCTCATTAGCCGTCACAATCTCGCTCTCGTGTTGAAGGACCGGGGGTGCTTACGCGAGGCGCTGCTCGAGCACCGGGCGGTACTGGCGGTGCGCCAGTTGGCATTCGGCGCTGAGCATCCGTTGACGCTGCAAAGCCGGGACAACACTGCGCTGGTGCTCCGCGATCTGGGCCAGTTGGAGGAGGCACGTGCGGAGCACAGCGCCGTGCTGGCCATCCGCCGGCGGATTCTGGGTGAGGAGCATCCGGACACGCTCACCAGCCGAGACAATCTCGCAGCGGTGAGGGCCTACCGAGGCCGACAGTGATCTGCTGGCGAGTTTAACGGCTGCCCTGCATCATTGAGTACATCAAGATCGCTGTGACGAACTCGCTGTTGTGATGGTTCATGTCGCGGTCAACGGGATCATGTGGCCCGTGCGGGGCAGTGGCCGGCTGCTGCCCATTGGTCGTGCAGGTCGGTCGGGATGGTCAGGGTGGTTGATTCGCCGCTGCTGAGCGTGCGCACGCTGCCCATGAGCAGCAGGTGACCCGCCCGGTCGAGGATGCTTCTGGCGAGCCTGCTGTCGTCCTCGGCGCGTTCGGCGAGTTTCATCAGGCCCGTCGCGGCCTTGACGAATGCCTGCCAGCCTCGGGCGCGGGGCACGTCGAGCCAGTCCGCGACATCGGAGTTCACGACCTGGCGGAGCATCGCGGGGACGATCCCGTCCATGGCCTTGCCGGGATTGAGGCTCTCGTACAGGTCGATGAGGCCCTTGGTGAGTTCGATGCCCTCGGGTGAGGACCGGTAGGTCGTCTCGACTGTTTCCATACTGACTGTCTCGGCCTCGGCGAGGGTTTCCGGGATGATCTCGGCGCGGATGCCGAGCATGACCCCGGCCACGCGCCACAGGTAGTAGTAGTCCTCGGCCTCGGTCGGGGTCACCTCGATGCCGATGCGGCGCATGCCGATGATCACCTGGACCGAGAAGATCAGGAGTGCGCCGAGCAGATCCTGTTGGCAGATGGGTACTCCGTCGCGTTCGGTGTCCCATTCCCCTGATGTCGTGATGAAGTGCCGGACGGCGGCGTGGATGAGCCGGGTTTTCTGGATGGTCGGCACGAAGGTGCCGTCCGCGCCGAACGGGTCGCGCGCCATCATGTGCAGCACGAACTGTGCGGTCTCCGACAGCCTGCGGTGGGGATGGTCAAGGCGGTGGGTCAGCCGCAGCACGTGCGACGGGCGCGGTTGGGCGTAGCAGTTGACCATGGCGCCGTAGGACAGCACGGATGCCACGTGCACGCCGTCGTGGACGAAGAAGTCGTAGGCGCGGGCGATCCGTTCGGGATCGGCCCAGTCCGGCGGGTTGTCCGTGCTGATCAGGTACTCGCGCACGGACGCGGGCAGTTCATGCGGGATCGGCGTGTCGTTGGCCCGCAGGTGCACGAGGACGGCGTTGACCGCTGTGATGGAGTCGGTGGCGATCAGGTCGGTGATGACCTGGTCGGCGAGTGGGTCTCCCTCGCGGGCCAGCGCGTCGATATCCATCAGCCGCTCCTGTCACAACCGCCGAGTGTGTGCTGACATCGTTTGGCAGCAAGGGGTGTTCGGCAATCCCCCTACGCGGCCGAGCCTGGCCCGGGATTGACGCGTCGTTGTCGGGTGGGCTTGTCAACCCGCTGTCGGGGCGAAGTCGTGCGGCCGTTCTCCCCGCGCCCGATCGGCGCGGGCGCACAGGACGCACGCTGGCACCTGGCCGAACGGGTGGTGCTGGACCAAAGCGGTGAAATTCGGGGAGGAAGGCCAATTTCCGAGCGGATCCGCACTCAACGCGGCTGGATGCGCAGAACGGACAGCGGAGATCGGCAGGAAGGTTACCTACGCGTAGATTTCCACCGTGGATACCGGCGACGTGCCCATCCTCCCTCGTGGGCACCACAACCTGAGCCGCGAGCAGGTCCGCGCCGCCCAGCGCGCCCGCCTGCTGATGGGCATGGTGCAGGCGGTCGCGGAGCACGGTTACGCCCGCGCGACGGTGGCCACCGTGCTCAAGCGGGTCCGCATCTCCCGCGAGACGTTCTACCAGCACTTCTCCGACAAGGAGGACTGCTTCCTCGCCGCGTTCGATGAGGCGTCGAACCTGCTGATCGCGATGGTGGAGCACGCCCTAGGTTCGCCGGACGATCCGCCGAAGGACCGGCTGGACCGTGTGCTGACCAGTTACCTTGGCGCGCTGGCGGCAGCACCCATGATGGCGCGGACGTTCCTGATCGAGGTCTACGGCGCCGGCCGGGCCGCGGTGTCCCGCCGGCTCGCGGTGCAGGAACGGTTCGCGGTCGCGATCGGCGACGTGCTCACGCAGGGGCAGCCGTGGCGGGGCAGCATGGACTCCCGGTTCGTCGGCCGCGCGGTGATCGGGGCGGTGAGCGCCCTGGTCACCGGGTACGTCGACGCGGGCGAGTACTACCGCTTGCCGGAGTTGCGGCCCCAGATCGTCGAGTTCGTCGGCGCCCTGCTGGAGGGCACCGGCCGGGCCTGATGGTCGGATCGTATGCAATTTCCGACGTTCTGTGTACACTCGTGTTCGTAGATCGACACGGCGGTCCACGGGGGTGGAAGGCCAGTGCCGGGGGTCGAGCGGATCGGCCCGACCCCCGGCACCTCGATCACGCCGGCTCCGCGCCACTCACGGGGAAGTGGTCCAGGTCTGCGCGTTCGTCGCGTTGCAGTCCCAGATCTGTAGTTGCGTGCCGTCCGTCGTCGTGCTGCCCGGGTCGTCGAGGCAGCGGTTGGACTCGGGGTTCACCAGGGCCCCGTTGGACTTGACCTGCCACTGTTGCGCCCCGGAACCGTTGCAGCTCCACAGTTGTACCTTCGAGCCGTTCGCCGTGCCGCTGTTCGACACGTCGAGACACCCGCCCTGCGCCTGCAGGGTGCCGTCGCCGACGACCGCCCACCGTTGCGCCCCGGTGCCGTTGCACGTCCACAGCTGTGCCTTCGTGCCGTTCGCCGTGCCGCTCTGGCTGATGTCCACGCACTTGCCAGCAAGAGCCGACGTGATCGGGCCGACCTTCGACAGCGCCGCGCCGCTGTAGGACGGCGGTGCCGACGACGCACCCGACGCCCACGACGTGTTCGCCGACGTGCC
>DATBCR010000692.1:0-5645 GCA_036270375.1 Pseudonocardiaceae bacterium
TCGTCGCCCGGGGTGCGCATGGTGACGGTCAGCGGGCTGCCGTTCACCCGGATCTCGAACGGCTCCTCGACGGCCAGGGTGTCCGGCCGGCGCCGTTCGCCGTCCGCGGACAGCCGCAGCACCGGCCGGCGGACCGTGACCCGTCCCATCAGGCGGTCGCCCTCTCCAGCCGGATCACGATGGACTTGGACGTCGGCGTGTGCGACGTCTCAGCCACGGAGTCCAATGGCACCAACGGGTTCGCCTCCGGGAAGTAGGTGGCCGCACAGCCGCGCGCGGTCGGGTAGCTCACCACCCGGAAGTCCTTCGCCCGGCGCTCGGTCACCGTCCCGGACGCTTCGGTCCATTCGCTGACGAGGTCCACCATGGTCCCGTCGGTCAGGCTCGCTGCTGCGATGTCGTCCGGGTGTACGAAGACGACGCGTCGGCCGTTCTTGATGCCGCGGTAGCGGTCGTCGAGGCCGTAGATGGTGGTGTTGTACTGGTCGTGGCTGCGCATGGACTGCAGCAGCAGGCGGCCGGCCGGCACCTTGGGGAACCAGAGTTCGTTCACCGTCAGGTTGGCCTTGCCGGTCGAGGTCGGGAAGCTACGCGAGTCGCGCGGTGGATGCGGCAGCACGAACCCGTCCGGCGTGCGAACCCGGACGTTGTAGTCGGCGCAGCCGGGCACGACGGCCGCGATGTGGTCCCGGATGACGTCGTAGTCGTGCTCGAAGGTCTCCCACGGCACCGGATGGTCGGGTCCGAGCAGCGTCCTGGCCAGGCGGCAGAGGATGGCCACCTCGGACAGCAGGTGCTCGCTCGCGGGCGCAAGCCGGCCACGGGAGCGGTGCACGACGGACATGGAGTCCTCGACGGTGACGAACTGTTCCTTGCCGTGCCGGACGTCCTGCTCGGTCCGGCCGAGCGTGGGCAGGATCAGTGCGGTACGGCCGGGGACCACGTGCGAGCGGTTGAGTTTGGTCGACACCTGGACGGTGAGCTGGCAGGACCGCAGCGCGGCCTCGGTCAGGTGGGTGTCCGGGGTGGCGGACACGAAGTTGCCGCCGACGGCCACGAACACTTTGGCCTTGCCCTCGGCCATCGCCCGCAGCGCGCCGACCGTGTCGTAGCCGTGCTCGCGCGGCATCGGCACGTCGAACTCGCGTTCGAGATTGGCGAGGAACTTCTCCGGCATCTTCTCCCAGATGCCCATCGTCCGGTCGCCCTGCACGTTGGAGTGGCCGCGCACCGGGCAGACGCCTGCGCCCGGCTTGCCGATCATTCCGCGCAGCAGCAACACGTTCACGATCTCACGGATGGTCGCCACGGCGTGCCGGTGCTGGGTGAGGCCCATCGCCCAGCACACGATGGTGCGCTCGGAGTCGATGAGCAGGCGGCTGAGCGCGGCGATCTGTTCGCGCGGCAGCCCGGTCGCCTCGTCGACGGCCGCCCAGTCCAGGTTGCTGACGTGGGCGGCGTAGTCGTCGAAGCCATGCGTGTGACCGTCGACGAAGTCCTTGTCCAGCACGGTCCCCGGCGCCGCTTGCTCGGCGGCGAGCAGCAGGTGGCCCAGCGCTTGGAAAAGGGCGAGGTCCCCACCGAGCCGAATCTGACAGAAGTCGTCTGCGAGTGCGGTTCCCTTGCCGAGGACACCGTTCACGTGCTGTGGATTCTTGAACCGCAACAGTCCGGCTTCCGGCAGCGGATTGATCGCGACGATGCGCGCACCCGCGTGCTTGGCCTCCTCGAGCGAGGTCAGCATGCGGGGATGGTTGGTGCCCGGATTCTGGCCGACGACGAGGATCAGATCGGCCTTGGTGAGATCGGCGAGACTGACCGATCCCTTGCCGATCCCGATGGTCTGGTTGAGGGCGGCGCCAGAGGACTCGTGGCACATGTTCGAGCAGTCCGGCAGGTTGTTGGTACCGAACGAGCGGACGAGCAGCTGGTAGGTGAAGGCGGCTTCGTTGCTGGTACGCCCTGAGGTGTAGAAGACGGCTTCGTCGGGTGAGTAGAGGCCGCGCAGTTGTTCGCTGATCAGGTCGAAGGCGTCGGTCCAGCCGATCGGCTCGTAGTGCGTTGCGCCCGGCCGGAGCACGACGGGTTCGGTCAGCCGGCCCTGCTGCCCGAGCCAGTAGTCGGTGCGCTCGGCGAGCTCCGCGATCGGATGCGCGGCGAAGAACGCCGCCTCGACCCGCCGAAGGGTGGCCTCCTCGGCAACGGCTTTGGCCCCGTTCTCGCAGAACTCGGCCAGTTTGCGGTGCCCCTGCGGATCGGGCCAGGCACAACCGGGACAGTCAAAGCCGTCACGCTGGTTGAGCAGCCGAAGCGTGCGAACGCTACGCGCGACACCCATCTGCTCCAGCCCACGCTGGGCCGACACGACCACCCCGGTAACCCCGGCCGCCCAGGTCTTGGGTTCGGAGACCGTGAGGTGGCTCTCGTCAATGTCCTGACGCGGTGGCTTCGTGGTCATAGGTCCATCGTGCGCCACCCAGGACCCGAAGTCACCACGGGCCACTACAGCCCACCCAACGGCCCCCGTTCGCGTGAGCAGGCAGGCCTCGCCAACCAGGCACGCCCACCGTCAGCTACCGCCGCCTGACCACCACCGCCGATCTCCGCAGCCGCCACAGGCACCGGGTGTCGCTCCACCGACCGACCCTCCGCCAGCGCTGACTTCCGCTCCGCCGGCCGACCCCGCCGGCGCCGCGCGAATGCCTGCCACCGGGCCGCTGCGGCCGCCGAAGGTGCCACCGGCTGCTGCCCGCTGGTCGGGTCGCCGGAAAGTATCGCCATGAAATGCCCGAGTGGCTGCGGGTGCCGCCGGCACGATCGCAGCCACAACTGCCGCCGGGTTGCGTGCGCCGTCCAGATTGCCGGGGCCGTCGCCGGGATCGCGGCACGTGTGGTTGGCACGATTGCTGCCGCTGCCATCAATTCCGCCGGTAGTCGCCCGGCCGGCGTAGGCGCCGCGTTGTTTGCTGCTGTCGTTGGCTTCACCGGCCTGTCTGGTCTGGGTTCGTGGATGCCGGTTGTTGTGGCCTCTTGGGCTGCGGTTGTTAGGCCTTTGGCCCAGGGTTCGCCGTGGCAGGTGCGATTGTGGCGATTTGGCCGATGTTGGTTTCTACTGCTGCTAGTGCTGTCAGTGATGCCATTGCGGCTTTGCTGGGCCAGATCAACTCGCCACGCAGACACAACCAGCTGGCCAGTCACAAAGATCAAGCGCCGGAGCCCTCCTGAGGTAGGCGAATTCCGTCGACGCCCGGCTGTTAGCGTGTATCCCATTATGACGTCGAACGACGGCGACTCCTTGGGGGAACGGTTGGCACTGTCAGTACCTCAGGCGGAAAGATCGACACATTCCATTCCCGGTCCACGCGTCCATTCACCCACATGGCTGCGGCCATTAGTAGCGATCCTGGGCGGTACCGGACTGATGGGCCTGCACGCGACCCGGTTCGGGAACTGGATCGTCGATGACGCCGGGATCACGTTCGCCTACGCCAGAAGCGTCGCCGAGGGCTACGGTCCCGTCCTGCAACCCGGCGCCGCTCCCACCGAGGGATATTCCGATCCGACCTGGCTGGCGCTGTTGTCGATCGGTCGCCTGGTCGGCCTGTTCGACCGTGGCGCGATCTTCGGTGTCCCGGACTACGTTCTCTTTCCCAAGGCGCTCGCGCTGCTCTGCTGTGCCGGCATTTTGCTCACCTGTTACGGCGTGGCCACAAAGGTGTCACAACGACCCGCATTGGTGACATTCGTCATCGGCGCCATCCTTGCCGCTGTTCCGTCCTTCGTCATCTGGTGTTTCTCTGGTCTGGAGAACTCGCTCTACGCCCTGATCGTGACCGCACTCGGCGCGACCATGTTCCGGGCGACGATCGACAACCGCCTGCTCACCACCAGAACCGCGCTCCTGGCCGGCACGCTCGCCGCGCTCGCCGCACTCACCCGGCCGGATGGATTGATCTACGCGGCCGCCTACCCACTGGTCGTCTTGGTCCAGATCCGCCGTCCCACCGCACGCCGTGGCGCCAGGGCGGTCGCGGTGGCCGCCGGCGCCTTCCTGGTCATCTTCGGCGTCTATCTCACCTGGCGTTATCTCGAATTCGGCCGGTTGACTTCGCTGCCCACGATCGCCAAGGGACAGGCACCGCCCGACACGACGACCCTGGGCCGTGCCAGCGACCTGCTCCAGTACATCGGCGCCCTGCCCGGCATCGTGCTGGCGGTGCTGATCGGCATGACGATGGTCCGCCCATCGGTACTGCGCGGCGCGATGATCTCGTTCCTGGTCCCGCTCGTCCTGGCCGTGGTGGCCTACTCCGTGCTCGAACCGGACTGGATGGGGCAGTTCCGGTTCGCCACGCCGGTGTGGCCGCTGGTGGCGATCGTTGGCGTGCTGTGCGGCACGGCGGCGTTCCGGCACGTCGGCGTGCGCGGCCTGGTGGTGCTGTCCGCTGCCCTCGTCGTGGCGGCAATCCCGGTGTGGGGCCTGTTCTCCGGCTACTCGAACAGTTTCCGCGCCGCTCCCACGACACCGCTGTGCTGGGTCGCCGAACGACCTTCCCGGGCCGACAACGCCTATGCCGACATCCTCGGTGTCCGGCAGAGTTCCCTGCTCACGGCCGACGTCGGCGGCACCGCCCTGACCAGCCGACTGCGCATTGTCGACCTCGACGGACTCACCGACTCGAAGATGGCAGGCTTCTGGGCCGACCAGAACTGGGCCGCCCTGGACAACTACGTGTTTGACGTGGCGAAGCCGACCTTCATCGAGCTGCATCCGCCGTGGGGCGACCTGACCGGGGTGAATACCGATCCCCGGCTCGTGCGCGACTACACCCTGATCCGTGTCGACGACGCCGACAACACCGATTGGGTGCGCACGTCCGACGTGCTGTCGACAGGCAGACTCACCCAGGCCCGGGACTACGCCACGACCGACGTCACCCGCACCAAAGACAACGCGGCCGCGGCGCCACTGCGGGAATGCGGCGCCACGCTCCGTCCCGGCCAGTGGCCGAATTGACCCGTCAGTGAGCTTCGCTGCAATCGTCCGCATGCTCACGTGTGAAATCGCGATCATGGACGCGATCGGCTTCGCGATCGACATCCGCTTCCCGTCCGAAGTTCACCGACGTGAGTGAACGTGGGACGGCCGTCGAAAACCGTTGCCGGCGCGTTCGTAGACTCGTATACGTGACCGACACCATTCCGACCCAGCACACCCGAGACCTGCCGCCGAACTGGATCCCGGCGGAGGTAGAAGGCGCGCTGTATGAGCGTTGGGTGACCGCCGGTTACTTCACCGCCGACCCGAGCAGCGACCGGCCGCCGTACAGCATCGTGATCCCGCCGCCGAACGTGACCGGCAGCCTGCACATCGGCCACGCGTTCGAGCACTCCCTGATCGACGCGCTGATCCGCCGCCGCCGCATGCAGGGCTACGAAACCCTGTGGCTGCCGGGCATGGACCACGCCAGCATCGCCGTGCACGCCCTGGTGGAACGAGAACTCGCCGCCGAGGGCACGAACCGGCGCGAACTGGGCCGCGACGCGTTCGTCGACCGGGTGTGGCAGTGGAAGGCCGAATACGGCGGCCGCATCCTGTCCCAGATGCGCAGGCTCGGCGACAGCGTCGACTGGACCCGCGAGCG
>DATBCR010000693.1:0-13265 GCA_036270375.1 Pseudonocardiaceae bacterium
CGCCGATCTCACCGATCTTCGCGCCGGACACCTGGTCCAGCACGAGCAGCCGGTCGGGCGTCGGCACCAGCAACCGGCCGGCGAACACCACGCCGGGGCCGAGCGAGCCGGGCACGGTCCACTCCGGGCGGAAGTTGGTGATGGACAACGCGATCGTCGCTGAGCCGGTGTACCAGTAGACGGCGTTCGGGCCGGTCGTCGTCAACACCACCTTGCCTGCCGGATCGCCGGACAGGTCGCCGGGGGACAGCGCCACCGGGTAGTGGGTGACGTCGACACCGTTCTGCGCGTTGAAGATCTCCACCCGGTTCGGCGACGGCATGGCGACCGCGACGAACTGCTGGTTCAGCGCGATCACCCTGGCACCACGGAAGCCGAGCAGCACACTGACCACAACGGACGGTTTGTCCGCGTCCGTCGCCGTTGCCCGGTACAGCGTCAGGCGGTCGCTCGACTCGTCCGGGCAGCGCTCGATCACGCCGATGATCCCGACGTACATGGCGACGGAGCCGTAGTCGCAGCCGGTTCGTGGCTGCACGTTCGGGTTCACGAAGTCCGGCACGGTGCCGTACTCCATCGTCTGCACCAGGTCCGACCGCCAGGTGTCCAGCAGCGTCTGGCCGGTGGTGGTGACGTACGTGCCGTCGTACACCAGTCGGGTGCCGAGTTGCGCGTCGCCGTTGCGCTGGGCGGTCCGTGCCCCGGTGCTCGGGTTCAGCTCGGTGACCTCGTTGCAGTTCGACCGGTGGTACACCGCGACGACCTTGTCGAACGCCGAGGACACCGTGCACAGCGGCAGGTCCCGCGTGTAGCTCCAGCGCTGCTCACCGGTCTGCGGGTCACGCCCGACGACGGCACCGTTGTCCGCGGTGACCACGGTCGGCCCGGCGATCACCGGCACCGGCGTCGCCGCGCTCGGCTTCGACCAGAACTCGGCCAGCGACGGCGGGAACCGGACCGGCCCCGGCGGCGCCACCGCATCACCGGAACCCAGTACCAGCACGGTGTTGTGGATATCGCTGCGTGCCCACAGCACCAGCCCGACCACCAGCGACGCGACCACGACGAGCACCGCGACGACGTAGTCGACCGGCCGCCGGAACGGGTTGACCCCCCGACGCCGTACCTGGTCTGCTCGCACCGCTCGTTCCCGATCTGTCGCATCCGGCAATCGTGCACAGACCCTAGTACGACGTCCGGTGGGCACGCGGTGAGATCCACTCCCGGAACGCGAAACGGTGGACACGCCGCGAGGCATGCCCACCGAATTGGCGTGAGTGTGGAACTCAGCCGGCCGTGTCGTCCCCGGCGGCCCGCTCGTCGTGCTGGCGCGGTTCGCCGCCGACCTCGGCCCCGGAGCGACGACGACGGCGTCGCCGGCCGGCCGGACGATCGGCCTCGCGCTGTTCGCCGGACGGGGTCTCGGGTCGCTTGTCCTCCGGTCGCTTGTCCTGCGGCGCCTCACCGGCCTGCCCGGACGCGGCCGGGCTGCCCCGCCGCGTGCGCCGCCGCTTGGCCTTCGCCGCACCCGTACCGGCGGCCTCGTCCGTGTTCTGGCTTGCCGACGTGCCGGCCGTCCGGCCGGCCTTGCCGTTGCGGCCACGCCGCTGCCGGTCCCGTCCGGTGGTCAGCTTCTCCTCCGGCTCGGCCGACAGGCCGGCCCGCGTCCGCTGGCCGAGCGGCAGCCGCCCGGTGGTGTCCGACGCGATGCCGAGGTCGGTCTGCAGGTGCTCGGACGTCGAATACGTCTCGACCGGCTCCGGCATGTCGAGGCCGAGCGTGTCGCTGATCAGCTTCCAGCGCGGTTCCTCGTCCCAGTCGACCAGCGTCACCGCGACACCCGTGCGGCCGGCCCGTCCGGTCCGGCCGATGCGGTGGATGTAGGTCTTCTCGTCCTCGGGGCACTGGTAGTTCACGACGTGCGTGATGCCCTCGATGTCGATACCGCGGGCCGCCACATCCGTGGCGACGAGCACGTCGACCTTGCCCGAGCGGAACGCCCGCAGCGCCTGCTCACGGCCGCCCTGGCCGAGATCGCCGTGCACGGCGCCGGTGGCGAAGCCGCGCTCGGTCAGGTCGTCGGCGACCTTCTGCGCGGTCCGCTTCGTCCTGGTGAAGATCAGCGTGAGACCGCGGTCCCGCGCCTGCAGTACTCGCGCCACGACCTCGATCTTGTCCAAGGCGTGCGCCCGGTAGACGAACTGGGTCGTGCGCTCGTGGATCGCGCTGGCGTCCGTCTCCTCGGCCCGGATGTGCGTCGGGCGGTTGAGGAACGTCCTGGCCAGCGTGATGATCGGGCCGGGCATGGTGGCCGAGAACAGCATGGTCTGCCGCTCGTCCGGCACCATCCGCAGGATCCGTTCCATGTCCGGCAGGAAGCCGAGGTCCAGCATCTCGTCGGCCTCGTCGAGAACCAGGCCGCGCACCTTGCCGAGCACCAGGTGGCGCTGTTCGGCCAGGTCGAGCAGCCGGCCGGGGGTGCCGACGACGATGTCGACGCCCTTGCGCAGCGCGGCGATCTGCGGCTCGTACGGGCGGCCGCCGTAGATGGCCTCGATCCGCACGCCGAGGTGCTTCGCCGCGTCGGTCAGGTCGTGCGTGACCTGCAGGCACAGTTCGCGGGTCGGCACCACGACCAACGCCTGCGGCGTGCCGTCACCCGGGATCGTGAGGCGCTGCAGCAGCGGGACGCCGAAGCCGAGCGTCTTGCCCATGCCGGTGCGGGCCTGGCCGATCACGTCCTCGCCGGCCAGCGCAAGCGGCAGGGTCAGTTCCTGGATCGCGAACGTGCGCTCGATCCCGGCCGCGACGAGTGCGCGGACGATCTCCTCGCGGACGCCGAGATCGGCGAACGTGGGGGAGTCCGCGCGCACAGGGGCGCCGGCCTGGAGCGGGTGTGAGGTGTCCGATGCGGGCTGTCCGGCTTCGCTGTGTTCCAGCGAAACCGGGTCCAGATCACCGGTTATATCGTTATTGTCTGAATTCAGGGTATCCGTGTGACTCTGCACGGTATGGTGGTCGCCTCTCTCATCCAGCACGCACTGCCCTAGACGGGCCGCTCGACCGCATCGTCAGCGGGTCGTGACACCAGCGACAAGGCGGGAGGGGCCGGCGAGGTGTGCGCGCACCCTCCACTGGGTGGCGCCGGCAATTGGCGGCCACCGTGGTCATCCACCCGGTTCCCGCCGCAGGTGGTCCCTGCCGGCGATACCGAGTTCACCTACATGGTACCCGGTAATGGTCCACATTCGGTCAGTTGTCGGTGCACACGGCTGTGGTCTGGCTCATGGCGCCGCTGACCAGGTGAAGTCACCGGGTCCGGGCGAAGTCACCGCGTCTCGACCATTCCCGGGACCGGTGGATACGCTCGCCATCATGAGCGAGGCGGACCGGTCGGCCGGGACCGGTGGGCAGTTGACCCCGGGTGTGGTGGATTTGCTTGGTGTGCTCGCGTACGGCGAGTTGTCCGCTTTCGACCGCCTCGCCGAGGACGCCCGCCAGGCGCCCACCCTGGCCGGCCGGGCCGCGCTGGCCGAGATGGCGGCCGCCGAGATGACGCACTACGGCCTGCTGGAGAGCTACCTCGCCGAGCACGGCGTCCGGGCGGACGACGCGATGCACCCGTTCGTGCGGGCGTTCGACGCGTTCCACTCGCTCACGTCGCCCCGGTCGTGGCTGGAGTCCCTGGTGAAGGCGTACGTCGGCGACGGGCTGGCGGCCGAGCTGTACCGCGAGATGGCGTCCTGGCTTGACGAGCCGACCCGCAAGCTCGTGCTCACTGTCCTCGCCGACACGGGCCACTCCGCGTTCGCTGAACGCGAAGTCAAAACGGCCTGCGCCGAGGACCGCTCGGCCCGCGACCGGCTCGCGCTGTGGGGCCGGCGGCTGCTCGGCGAAGCGCTGACGCAAGCGCAATACGTTGTGGCGGAACGGGATGGGCTCGCCGAACTGATCGTGTCCGGGTCCGGCGACCTGGCCGGTGTCGCCGGTCTTTTCCGGCGGATGCAGCAGAGTCACACCAGGCGGATGGTGACCCTCGGGCTGGGCTGAGCACCAGAGTGGTCTGCCACATCCACTAGGCTGGGTTGTAGTGCAGCACCGACCTGTGGCCGGCCGGTGAGGATCGCAACGACCGGAGGTCAGCGTGGAGGTCAAGATCGGCGTCGCGGACAGTCCGCGGGAGCTTGTCGTATCGAGCGCGCTGACGCCGGACGAGATCGAGAAGTTGGTCTCCGAGGCGCTGCGGCACGAGGACGGCCTGCTCACCATGGTGGACGAGAAGGGCCGCCGGGTGGTGGTGCCGGTGGCGCGCGTCGCCTACGTGGACATCGCACCGGCGGACGTGCGCAAGGTGGGGTTCGTCGGACGCTGAACCGGTTGTCCCTCAGGCGTCTTCTGCCGCCACGTCGGTCAGCGTTGTCGGCACGGCGAACGGCGGCGTGCTCACACCCGTGATCCGGTAGCGGTGCCACGGGTCCGGCTCGGACACCTCGCCGACCGCCTCGCCGTCGGGTGTGCGCAGCACGGCGGTGCGCCTCCGGCCGCCGATCAGCCGCGCCAGCTCGGCGTTCTCGGCCAGCCGGCCGTACCAGTGGTAGCGCCCGTCGATCGGCTGGAAGTGCCCGCGCACGGTTACCTCCACGGTCAGCTCCCGCTCATCGAGCACGAGCGTCGCCGGGCCCTGGTAGCCGTCATCGTCGCCTGTGTCGGACATCACGTACTCCCGCAGGTCAGGGCCGGCTATTCGCCGGCGATCAGCCGCAACTGCGATGCGAACGTCACCGGCTTGTGCGGGTCGAGCACGACACCGCCGGCCCGCAGCACCCCGTCGATGCCGTGCCAGATGAGCATGGTCAGGTGGTCGGTGAGCTGCTCGCGGGTCATGTCGCCGGGGTGTTCGAGCCACCACTCGCCCGCGGTCTGCACCAGCCCGACGATGCCGTATCCGGACGGCCCGGCGATCACCGGATCCATTCGGAACAGCTTGAGGTACGCGCCGAGCAGTTCCGCGAGCACCTCGGCGATCTTGAGCTTGTCCCGCACCACGTCGTGCTTGCCCGGGTGCGGTCGGAGCACGAGGAAGCGGTACAGCTCGCGGTATTCGTCGACGAAGCCGACGTAGCAGTCGACGCCGCGCCGGATCCGCTCGTAGATAGGGCCGTCGTCGGCGAGGGCGGGGACGATCTTGGCCATCAGCATGTCGGTGGCGCGCATGCCGACCGCGTGGTAGAGGTCGGCTTTGTCGGTGAAATGCCGGTACAGCACGGGTTTCGTGACGCCGGCAACGGCCGCGATCTCGTCCATGCCGACGTCCGGACCGTGCCGGCCGACGGCGAGGATCGTCGCTTCGACGAACTCCTCCCGGCGGCTCTCGCGGTGCGCCCGCCAGCGTTCGCGTCTCGCGTCGGTCACGCGTTCTCCTCTCGCGGACGTCCTCTTGACAGATCGCACCATGCGTTGCACGCTACCACAAGTAACAGTTACCGGAGGTAACACGTACCGGGAGGGAACACGCAATGAGCCGCGCGCTGCAGGTTGCCAAGGGTGCCGACCGTGAGCGGACCGCGGCACGCCTGCTCCGTTCGTCCGCGGAGAAGTTCTACGACCCGGACGTCGACATCGACTGGTCGGCGCCACCGGTGGCGGGCATGCTCTACCAACCGGAACACCGGGTGTCGCTGTACGGGACACCGTTGTGGGACCGGATGACGCCGGAGCAGCGTGTCGAACTCAGTCGGCACGAGGTCGCGAGTGTCGCGAGCAACGGGGTCTGGTTCGAGGTGATCCTGATGCAGATGCTGCTCAAGGAGATCTACCGGGGCGACCCGACAACGCAGCACGTGCAGTACGCCCTGACCGAAATCGCCGACGAATGCCGCCATTCCATCATGTTCGGAAAGGCGATCGCGCATTTCGGCCTGCCGGCGTACGGCCCGCGCAAGGTATTACACAAACTGGGCCGACTGCTGCCGGTGGTCGGCTACGGGCCGGCACTGTACGGATCGGTGCTCATTGTCGAGGAGATACTGGACCGCTTCCAGCGCGAGGCGATGGCGGACGAGTCGGTGCAGCCGCTGATCCGGATGGTCAACCGGATACACGTGCTTGAGGAAGCGCGGCACGTGACGTTCGCGCGCCAGCAGGTCGCGTCCGGCATGCCTCGGTTGACGAAGGCCGAGTTGGCGTACCAGCGGTGGTTGGTCGCACTGGTCGGCTGTCAGGTGACGCACACTCTGATCAACCCGAAGGTTTACGCGGCGGTTGGATTGGACCCGCACGAGGCCTATCGCACGGCGATGAGCAGTTCGCATTACCAGGAAAGCATTCGATGGGCGGGCGAACGGATCATGGCATTCCTGTCGGACGCGGGATTGGTCGGCGCGCCGGGGATGCATTTGTGGCGTCGATCGTTCCTGTTGGCATGATGGCCAGTTCGGTTGTGACATCGGACGGAACGGCGCTACATGTGTGCGCGACCTGGCGGAGTTGATCACCGACCGTGTGCCTAGCGGTCCGATAGTGCTGGTCGGTCACTCGATGGGCGGAATGGCTGTGATGGCGTTGGCTGGCCGGCGGCGCCGATCGCCTGACGGACGTATCCCACGCACAGGTGCTGGCGGCGGAACTGCCGGACGCCGAATTTCGCGGTGTACCCGCACGAACGCCACGCCGAAGTGGCCGCCCACATCACGACCCTGAATAACCCGAGCCGCCGTGGGTGGCTAGCCGTGCTGGAGGGGGAATCCGCCGCCGATGCCGCGCCACGCGAGCGTCGAGATCAGGCTGACCGCCTCCTCCTTCGCCAGCCGCCGGTCCGTGTCCAGCCAGAATCGGGCGCTGACCTGGCTCAGGCCGACCAGGCCGATGGCCAGCAACTGCGCCTGGTCGTGGCTCAATCCGGCATCGGCCGTGATGGTTTCCGTGATCGCTTCGACGCTGGCGGACGTGGCCCGTTCCACCGCGTCCTGCACCGCCGGTTCGCCGCGCAGGTCCGACTCGAACACCATCCGGAACGCCTGGCCCTCGCCGTCCACGAAATCGAAGAACGCGCCGACCGCCGCCAGTACGCGCAGCTTGTTGTCCGTCGTGGACTCCATCGCCACCCGCACTCGGCTGACCAACTCGTCCACGTGCGTTTCCAGCAACGCGAGGTACAGCTCCAGTTTTCCTGGGAAATGCTGGTACAGCACCGGCTTGCTGACGCCGGCCCGCTCCGCTATCTCGTCCATCGCGGCCGCGTGGTAGCCGTTCGCCACGAACACGTCCTGCGCCGCGGCGAGCAGCTGTGCCCGCCGCGCCGTACGCGGCAGCCGCACACCTCTACCCGTTGTCGCGCTGCCCTGCACCGTGTCCGTCACGTTGTCCTCCAGCGTGTGATCCCGGGCCGCCCGGGGTTACCGGCGGTACCGGTACCCGACCTTACTCGCTGGTAACGCCGATCGGGGAGCCGATCGGGCAGATCGGTCCAGACCTTTCCAGGTCGCGGACCGTCGCCACGCGTGGCTACAGCGGCCAACGGTCACCATTCCATGGAGTGAACTGGCCGTCCATAGAGTGAATTAGGTGTATTGGGCATGAACGGAGGGTGGCCGATCGGTGTCCTGAGACTCATCCTGGTGCGATGACCCTGCTCAGGTTCCCCGCGCCGCCGGCCAGTCCGCTGTTGACCCGCGTACCGCTGTCGGACATCGAACTCCCCGTGCTCGACGACCTGCCGTGGCCATGGCCGGGCCGCCTGCTGCACGTCGACGAACCGAGCGGCAACACCACACTGACCGTCCACGTCCGTGACACCCCGGGCCACCCGAACGCGCAACGAGCCGTCTACCTGCACGGACTCGGCGGATCAGCGACCAACTGGACCGAACTCGCCGGCCTGCTCGCCGGCGAGGCCACCGGCCTGTCCGTCGACCTCCCTGGCTTCGGCCTCTCGCCACCCCGCGACGACCGCGACTTCAGCATGTCCACCCAGGCGGACACGGTCGCCGCCATCATCGCCCGAACAGGTGAGGGGCCGGTTCACCTGTTCGGGAACTCCATGGGCGGCGCGATCGCCCTCCTGCTCGCCGCCGGCCGGCCCGATCTGGTCTCCAGCCTTACCCTCATCTCACCAGCCATGCCCGACCTGCGCCCCGATCTCAGCCGCATGTCCGACCCCCGCATGGCGCTCGCGCTGCTCCCGCTGATCGGTAGACCGGCGCGCCGCGGCCTGGCCGCCCTGACCGCCCGCGAGCGCACCGTACAACTGCTCAACCTCTGCTTCGCCGACCCGACCCGGGTCTCGGCGGCGCGGTTCGACCTCGCCGTCGCCGAATACGCTGAACGCATGGCCATGCCGTGGTCGAGCAACGTCCTCGGCCCGGCCGTCGCCGCCATCGTCCGCGACTGGCTCGCCCCGCCGGCCCGCTCGCTCTGGGCCGTGGCACACCGCGTCCTCGCGCCGACGCTGGTCATCTGGGGCGAGGGGGATCGCGTGATCAGCGTCCGCAAGGCCGCCCGCACGGCCCGCATGCTGCGTCGCGGTCGGCTTCTCGTCCTCCCGCGCACCGGCCACGCCGCCCAGATGGAACGTCCGACCACCGTGGCCAAGGCCGTCCTCGGCATGTGGCACGCCGTCGAACAAGGCGCCTGGTAGTCCGATCCGTCCCCGCGAATCTCGCTAGGGTGGTGCGAAACCCCGGCCGAGAGGGAAAGGACGCCGAGTGGTGACAAAACGCCCACCCGGAGTCCGGGCATCGAGCACCCGCCGCACCACCGCGACACCGCTCGCCGCCGCCTGGCCCGCCGAACTCGAGGCACCCGAGCACCAGAAGCCCGAGAAACCCAGGAAACGCCCGTACACCTGGCGGATCTACGCGGTCCCACTCCTGATCGTCGTGACCGTCCTCGTCGTCGTGAACACCGCAAGGAGCAACGACAAACCGGCCGCGAAAGCCCCACCGGTGGCCACCGAACACCCGGCCGTCCCGGTCTTCACCGGCACCGGCACGGCCGTCCTCCCAACCGGCCCTGCCGTCCCGATGGCGGGTGCCGGCACGTGGCACGTCGTGCCAGGCAGCGGCCCGGTCACCGGCACGGCCCAGCACGTTTACCACTACCAGGTGGCCGTCGAGGACGGCATCGACCCGGCCGCGTACGGCGGTGACGACGCCTTCGCCAGCGACGTCGACGCCACCCTCGCCGACCCGAGGGGCTGGCTCGCCGCCGGCACCGTCGCCGTCCAACGCGTGGACGCCGGCTTCCAGCATCCGGACTTCGTGATCAGCCTGACCACCCCGGACACCGACCACCGCCCGGACCTGTGCGGCTTCGCCATCCGCTACGAGACGTCCTGCTGGCGCCCGGCCACCCACCGTGTCGTCATCAACCTGGCCCGCTGGGTCCGAGGGGCCCTCGCGTTCGACGGGGATCTCGGCCTCTACCGCCAGTACGCGATCAACCACGAGGTCGGCCACGTCTTCGGCAACCCGAACACCGGCTGCGCCACCGACGCGGGACTTGCTCCGGTGATGATGCAGCAGTCACTCGGCGTCGCGGACGACTACGTGGCGCGTCTCGACCAACAGGACCCGGCCAACGCGACCGGCGTCCAGCAGGACGGCAAGGTCTGCCGGGCGAACGCCTGGCCCTACCCGCAGGGCCCCGGCAACCCGGTCGACGCCCCGCCCGGCGGGTGACCGTCCACATACTGGGAACACGGAAGACCGAACCGGACTCCGACGTTGGTTCGGTAGTAGAGACTTTACGTAAAGCCGAAGCAGAGTGAACGATTCGGAGGAGCCATGTCGCTTCCGCCGCTGGTGGAACCCGCAGCCGCGCTGACCAAGGAGGAAGTCGCGCGCTACAGCCGGCACCTGATCATCCCGGACGTCGGAATGGACGGGCAGAAGCGGTTGAAGAACGCGAAGGTGCTCGTGGTCGGCGCGGGCGGCCTCGGCAGCCCGGCGCTGCTGTACCTGGCCGCGGCCGGCGTCGGCACCCTCGGCATCGTCGACTTCGACACGGTCGACGAGTCGAACCTGCAGCGCCAGGTGATCCATGGCCAGTCCGACATCGGCCGTCCCAAGGCCGAGTCGGCCCGTGACTCGATCGCGGAGATCAACCCGTTCGTCCAGGTCAACCTGCACGTTGCGCACCTGAACAGCGAGAACGCGCTGGACATCTTCGCCGGCTACGACCTGATCGTCGACGGCACGGACAACTTCGCCACCCGCTACCTGGTCAACGACGCCGCCGTCCTGCTCGGCAAGCCGTACGTGTGGGGTTCCATCTTCCGCTTCGAGGGCCAGGTCAGCGTGTTCTGGGAGGAGCACGGCCCGCAGTACCGCGACCTCTACCCAGAGCCCCCGCCGCCCGGCATGGTCCCGTCCTGCGCCGAGGGCGGCGTGCTCGGCGTGTTGTGCGCGTCGATCGGCTCGATCATGGTGACCGAGGCGATCAAGCTGATCACCGGTATCGGCGAGCCCCTGGTCGGCCGGCTGATGGTGTACGACGCGCTGGAGATGTCGTACCGGACGATCAAGATCCGCAAGGACCCGAACGGTGTGAAGATCACCGAGCTGATCGACTACGACGCGTTCTGCGGCGTGGTGTCCGAGGACGCGAGGGACGCGGCCGCCGGGCACACGATCACACCGCTGGAACTCAAGCAGAAGATCGACGCCCACGAGAACTTCCTGCTGGTGGACGTGCGCGAGCCGCACGAGTACGAGATCGTCCGCATCCCGGGCTCGGTCCTGATCCCGAAGGACCGCATCGTGTCCGGCGCGGCACTGTCCGAACTGCCCCAGGACCGCCCGATCGTCCTGCACTGCAAGTCCGGCGCCCGCTCCGCCGAAGCGCTGGCCGCATTGCACCAGGCCGGTTTCGCGGACGCGGTGCACGTCGGCGGGGGCGTCCTGGCCTGGGCTCGCGAGGTGGACCCGAGCCTGCCGACGTACTGACGGGGGCTGGGCCAACCGGGTTTTCCACGCGCAACGGCCGGGTCGCTGTACCGCTGGCACATGAAGGGGCGGTAGCGTCCCGGCCGTGATGGAAATGGGCGCGGTATGAGCGTGACACTGGAGCCGCCGCCGGTGCATGTCCGTGCCGCGTTCGGTGCCCGCAACAGCGAACCGGAACTCGTCGACGGCGGTCCGGTCTGGCGCTGTGGCGATGCCGCCCTGCGCCCGGCCACCAACCCGGCGCAAGCCGCCTGGGTGGCACAGACCCTGGACGGCCTGCACGTGGACAACGTGCGGGTGGCCCGGCCGCTGCGCTCGACCGACGGCCGCTGGGTGGTCGGCGGTTGGGCCGGCACCCGCTACCTGGCCGGTCGACCCGAGCCGAGGCACGACGAGGTGGTCTCCGTCGCGGTGCGGCTGCACCAGGCGACCGGCGGCCTGCCCCGACCGCGCTTCCTCGCCGCCCGAAGGGACGTGTTCGCGCTGGCCGATCGGGCCGCGTGGGGCGAGGAGGAGGTCCAACTCGACTCGGCCCTCGGCGGGCGGTTGTTCGATCTCATGTCAGGGTTCTGCCGGCCGGTCACCGTCAAGCCGCAGGTGGTGCACGGCGACTTGTTCGGCAACGTCCTTTTCGACGGCCCGCAACCGCCTGCAATCGCCGATTTCGTCCCGTACTGGCGGCCGGCCGAATGGGCGGCGGCCGTGGTGGTCGTGGACGCGGTTGCATGGGGTGGTGCCGACGACGGCATTGTTCGCCGCTGGGTGCACCTGCCAGAGTGGCCGCAGGCGCTGCTGCGTGCGTTGCTGTTCCGGCTGGCCGTGCACGCGCTGCACCCGCACTCCACGCCGCAGTCGCTCCGTGGTCTCCAGCGGGTCGCCGACCAGGTGACCGGCATGCTCTGACAGGGCGCGCCCGTTCTGCTGGTGGGGTGATCTCACCGGCGGAAGGGGGCGGCTGTGCGGGCAAGTTCGCCACCCGGAAACCCGCCGCCATCGGCGGGTAATTCGGCCCCCATAGCGTCCATTCCCGTGCCGACCACGAGCGTTGCGACCACGGGCGTGGCGACCCACTGCCCGTACTGCGCCCTGCAGTGCGGCATGTCGATGCGGGGCACCGTCACCGCACCCCTCGACTTCCCGACCAACCGCGGCGGCCTGTGCCAGAAGGGCTGGACCGCTGGGACACTGCTCCACCCCGGCCACCGCCTGACCACACCGTTGCTGCGGGTCGGCGACGAACTGGTCCCGGTCAGCTGGGACGACGCCCTCGACCACGTGGCGTCCCGGCTGCGCACGCTGCGCACCCAGCACGGACCGGACTCGGTCGCGGTGTTCGGCGGCGGTGGCCTGACCAACGAGAAGGCTTATCTGCTCGGCAAGTTCGCCCGCGTCGCGCTGGCCACGTCGCAGGTCGACTACAATGGCCGGTTCTGCATGTCCGCAGCGGCCGCCGCCGGTGTCCAGGCGTTCGGCATTGACCGGGGGATGCCGTTCCCGGTCACGGATCTGGACGGCGCGGACGTGGTGCTGCTGGCCGGCGCGAACGTGGCCGAGACCATGCCCCCGTTCGTCGGCCACCTCACCGAGGCCGATCTCATCGTCATCGACCCCCGCCGCAGCGCCACCGCCGACCTGGCCGCCCTGCACCTGCAACCGGCCCCCGGCACCGACCTTGCGCTCGCGCTCGGCCTGCTGCACATCGCGGTCGCGGACGGCTGGCTGGCCAAGGACTACGTCCGCGACCGCACCACCGGGTTCGACCAAGCGTGGCGGGTGGTCGCCGGCTGGTGGCCGGAACGGGTGGAACGGGTCACCGGGGTGTCCGTCGCGGACCAGCGGACGTGCGTGCGGATGCTGGCCGAGGCGGGCAGCGCCTACGTGCTCACCGGCCGGGGCACCGAGCAGCACGCGAACGGCACCGCGTCCGTCTCGGCCTGGATCAATCTGTGTCTCGCGCTGGGACTGCCCGGCACACCCGGCGCCGGTTTCGGCTGCCTGACCGGGCAGGGCAACGGCCAGGGCGGCCGGGAGCACGGCCAGAAGGCCGACCAACTGCCCGGCTACCGCAAGATCGACGACCCGGCCGCCCGTGAATACGTCGCGAGTGTCTGGGGCGTCCCGGCCGAGTCACTCCCGGGACCGGGGCGGTCCGCATACGAACTGCTCGACGCGCTCGGCACGCCGACCGGACCCAAGGCCCTCCTGGTTTTCGGGTCCAACCTGATTGTCTCCGCGCCGAATTCTGGCCACGTCGGCGACCGCCTGGCCACACTGGATCTGTTGGTGGTAGCGGATTTCGTGCTGTCCGACACGGCGGCACGG
>DATBCR010000694.1:0-16107 GCA_036270375.1 Pseudonocardiaceae bacterium
CAGCGGCCGCCGAGCGCTGTTGTGACACGGTGGAGGTACTCGGGGGCGTGACACCACACATCCAGCACCCGCGCAGCCGGCCCATTCAGCATTGGCCCAGCCGGAACATCCAGCATCCGCCCAGCCGGAGATCCCAGCGCCGCCCGTTGCCAGCACTCGTCATGCTGGTCCTGCTCGCCGCGGTGAGCGCCGTCGTATGGGTGAACGTGTTGGGCCAGGCCGGAAACAGCACCGCCGAGGCCAGTTGTCCCGCCGGCGCGAACACACCAGCGAAACTGCCGAAGATCACCCCGCTGCCCTACACCGCCCTGAACAACGTCGTCCCCGCGCCACCGAGCCAGGTGCGGGTGCACACGCTCAACTCCAGCTCGCAGAACGGCCTGGCCGGCCGGATCGACACCGAGGTGCAGAAGTTGGGCTTCGTGCAGGGCGGCACCCCGGCGAACGACCCGCGCTACCCGCTCGGCGACATGCGGTGCTTCGCCCAGATCCGCTTCGGCCCCAACGGCGCGGCCGCCGCACGCACGGTCAGCCTCGCCGTGCCGTGCGCGCAACTGGTCCGGGACAACCGGCAGGACGCGTCGGTCGATCTCGCGCTCGGCGCCTACTTCACCGACCTGGCACCGAATCCGGCCGGCCAGGCGGCACTCGCCCAACTCGTCACCTGGGCGCAGCACCACCCGGCACCGGCCGGCGGCCTGCAGTCCCAGAACGGCCAGCAACCGGCCGTCTCAGCGGCACTCCTGGCCGGCGCACACACCTTCGGCTGCTGAACCGCCGGCTACGCCAACCACTCCGCGACGCCACCGTGGTGCGAACACGTGCCGCTGCGGTGCTGACTGAAGCTGTAGGTCCCGTCGACACATCTCGCGGTGGCACCAGCCGGTGCCGACGGCGCCTGTTCCGGCCTGTGCACACAGTTTCCGTCCGAGTTGACGTAGTAGTCCCCGCCGCAGTCGGCGGGCGCGGCGGGAGCGGGCGCGGGCGCGACGACAACCGGAGCGGGAGCAGGCGCGGGAACCACGACGGGTGTCGTCGCGACCGGCGCGGGCGCCACGGTGGTCGCCACCGATGTCGACACGACGACAGCCGTCCCGGTCGCCGGCACCACGACCGTCGGCCCGACGACGGCCGGCGCACCACCCGCACCACAGCCGCCCAACAGAAACGCGGCCGGAACCGCAAGCGCCACAAGCAGACGACGGACCGAAACGGATGCGGACGCAGGCGAGCTGGCCATCGAGACCTCCGAGCCGACAGGGTGTGCGATGCCCTGCTGTCGGCGGCCCGCTCCGGCCCGTTAGCGCTTTTCGGCTCGTCATCACCCTCAGGTAGACGACAACTGTCCATTCGGTAACGAAAGCGCCGTCAATCCTCGGTGCGACCCAGTGCGTCGCGCAGGATCTGTTCGTCTGTCTCGTTCAAGCCGCCGACGAAACGCCGCAGCACCGACCGCCGGTCCGGGCCCGCGGTCAGCAGCACGTGCATGCGCTCCGCGGTCAGCTCGGCTGGCTGCTTGGTCGGCGAGTAGCGGTGTGCGCGACCGTCCGGATGCCGCTGTGCGAGGCCCTTCTCGTGCAGCCGCACCAGAATCGTCTGTACCGTGTTGTAGGCCAGGTTCTTGCCAAGTGCCTGCTGTACCTCGCGCGGGGTGAGCGGCTGGCCGGCGGCCCACAAAGTTGCCAGTATTTCGTTTTCCAACTCACCGCCCGCCCGACGGCGAGTACGTTTGGCGCCGGCCGACTCCACTGGCATCCTCCACCTGTCCGATACGGGCACGACCTTACTCTCGGCAGTGGGGGACCACCGCAATATCTCCTACATCGTGTAGGGATATGCTGGCTCGGCCGCACAACGGGGGTATGACTCGGTAGGCCAGTGTGACCGGCGACGGTCAACAGATCGAGGAGCAGCGTGGGACGTATCGCGATCGTGTCCGCCAGTCTCGGCGCGGGACACGACGGGGCAGCTCACGAGATCGGGCGACGCCTGAGCGCCGCCGGCCACGACGTGACCTGCCACGACTTCCTGGACCTGCTCCCGATGGGCATCGGCCGCCGGGTCCGCGCGGCCTACCGCAAGCAGCTCGACATCGCCCCCGGCAGCTGGGAGTGGCTGCTGAACATGCTCCAGCGCAGGCGGAGCATGACGGCCCTGACGGTGTGGCTTGCGGCCAGCGCGTCCAAACGGATGCGCAAGGCGTTCGGGTCGGATGTGGACGCCGTCGTCTCCACGTACCCGTTGGCCAGCCAGGTCGCCACGCGGCTGCGGCGGCGCGGCAAACTGTCCGCGTCCGTGATCACCTACCTGACCGACCCGTCCGTCCATCCGCTGTGGATGGCCGACGGCACCGACCTGTACCTGGCCGCGCACCCGGAGATCGCGGCCCAAGTGCGGCTGCTCGGCGCGGAGCGGGTGGCCGTGGTGGCACCCGCCGTCAAACCGGAGTTCCGGCCGGTGATCGACGCGGACGAGCGGGCCAAGGCGCGGGCCGCGTTCGGCCTGCCACAGGACGAACTGCTGGCGCTGGTGGTGTCCGGCTCGTGGGCGGTCGGCGAGATCGAGGAATCCGCCCGCGAGGTGGCCGCCGGCGGCATCGCGACACCCGTCGTGGTGTGCGGCGAGAACGTCGCGCTGCGGGAACGGTTGCAGGACTTGACACCCGGCCACGTGCTCGGCTGGGTGGACGACATGCCGGCACTGCTGCGCGCGGCCGACATCGTGGTGCTCAACTCCGGCGGCCTCACGTTCTTCGAGGCGCACGCGACTGGCCTGCCGGTGCTGACGTACCGATGCCTTGCCGGCCACGGCCGCACCAACGCCCGCTCGCTGGAACACGCCGGCCTTGCCAGGTGGCTGCACGACCGCAACGAACTCACCGACGCCCTCACCCAGTTCGCGACCACGAAGAACGACCAGCCCGCCGAACATCGCGTGCACCCGATCGACGTCGGCACGGCCTGCCCGACGGTCGCGATCACCGGCCTGGTCCGACGGCCGTTCGACCCGCCGCACCGGGAACGGGTGACCAGGCGTCGCATCCGCCGCGTCGCCTGGGTCGCGGCAAGCGTCGCGTGGCTGCTGTGGGTGTTCACCAGCGGCACCAGCCTCGCGGTCGCGCACGGCTTCCGGGCCGTCGGTGAGGTCGGCATCCCGGCCAACCAGGTGTACTTCGTCGTGGAGGTGCCCGCCGACCAGGCCGTCAGCGACCAGGACATCACCCGGCTGAGCACGATGAACGCGGCCGTCGCGGTGAGTGTCGCGACCGCGGCGCAGAACCCGAACGTGGTACGGCGGATGGCCGGTGCCGGCCTGCTGATGGTGAACGCGGCCGGTGGCCAGCCGTACGAGACGGGCTGGTTCGCCGGGCGCGGCGCGATCGGGGCCGGTGCCCGCGCGATCGACCGGCTGACCGCGCACCGGCCGAGCCTGATGCTCAGCAACGGCGACCTTGACGCGGTGGACGTGAGCATGGCCGCGATCTACGGCGAGCGGATCATCATCCCGAAGACCACGATGAGCTGCGGCTCGATCACGTCCCTGCCGGCCCGTGGCGGTGTCGTGCTGATCCGGCAGGACCATGGCCGGCCGTGCGCCATCGGCCCGATGCTCGCCCGGCTCAACCGGCAGGCCGCCCACCAGAACCTGCATACCAGCGCGTTGAGGAACCTGACGACGTGAACCGCCTGACCACCGCGGCAGTGACCGCGGCAGCCGGCGTGCTGGCCACGCACGCGCTGCCGGCGAGCACGTTCTGGCCGCCGCTGCGCACGCATCTGCTGCCCCGGCTGGCCGGCATCGGCCACCCGAACCACGTGGCGCTGACGTTCGACGACGGCCCGCACCCCCGGTCCACCCCGTTCTTCCTGCGTGAACTGGACCGCCGCCGGGTGCGGGCCACGTTCTTCCTGCTCGGCAACGAGCTGGCGCGCACACCGCAGCTCGGCCGGGAGATGGCCGCGGCCGGGCACGAGATCGCGCTGCACGGCTGGCAGCACCGCCGACTGGTCTGGTACGGCCCCAGACGCACCTACGACGAACTGGCCAGGGGACGCGACCTGATCGCGAGCGTCACCGGCACGCCGCCGCGCTGGTTCCGGCCGCCCTACGGCGTGCTGACGACGTCGGCGCTGCTGGCGGCCCGGCGGCTCGGCATGACCCCGGTGCTGTGGACGTGCTGGGGCTGGGACTGGAGCAGCCGGTCCACGCCGGACAGCGTGTTCGACACCGTGACGAGATCGTTGTCCGGCGGCGGCACGGTCCTGCTGCACGACTCCGACGTGGCCGCCGCGGTCGGCGCGTGGCAGTCCACCTTGGGCGCGCTCCCCCGCCTGCTGGACGTGTGCGCGGAGCGTGGCTGGACGGTCGGCCCGCTGCGCGAACACGGCGTCCACGGCGGCGTGACGGCCCCGACGCCGCGTGGTGAGCTGACGGACTGTTCACCGATCGACCAGCGGACGGCCATGTCCAGGACTTCCCCCGTGCGGTAACTTCCCCGTGTGCGGGGCGGCAGCCGAACGGGAGACCGGCCAGATGATCCTCTCCGTCTACTTTCCGCTGGTCCTGCCTGCGGCGGCGGTGCCGGTGGTGCGGTGGCTCTGCGGGCGTCTGCACCCGATGTGGGCAAGTTGGCTGATCATCGCGTCGGGTCTGGTGCTCTGCGCGTGCGCCACGCTGGCGCTGGCGCTGCTGATGTTCACGGCGCTGTCGATGCTGAGCGTGTTCGCCCGGCTCGGCCACTGGTCCACGGCGGCCCTGCGGCAGATGGACGCGGTGGACCTGCCCGTGGACCTGACGGCGACCGTGCTGCTGCTGGCGTTCGGCGCCATGGCCGCCATCGTGACGGTGAGCCGGGTGCGCGCGCTGTCGCTCGCGCACCGGACGGCCCGGCGGTGCCGGGACGGCGGCCAACTCACGGTGGTGGTTGACGACCGGCCGCTTGCGCACGCACTGCCCGGCCGGCCCGGCCGGATCGTGGTGTCCACCAGCATGTTGGCGCTGCTCGCGCCGGCCGAACGGCGTGCCCTGCTGGCCCACGAGCGAGCCCACCTGGCCCGCAAGCACCACCTGTTCGTCGCGACGGTCGACGTGCTCGCCGCCGCGAACCCGCTGCTGCGGCCACTGGTCAGCGCGATCCGCTACACCACTGAACGCTGGGCGGACGAGGTCGCGGCCGGCCAGGTCGGTGACCGGGCGGTGGTCGCGCGTGCGGTGGGCAAGGCCGCGCTTGCGGGCAACGTGCGCCCGGGCGGCAACCCGATGGCGCTGGCGGTCACCGGCGGGCCGGTGCCGAGGCGGGTGGCGGCGCTGCTCAGCGCGCCGCCGGTCCTTCGGTTGCGGTCGGTGCTGCTCTCACCCGTCGGTGTGTTCACGGTGGTGGTGTTCGCGCTGGTGGCCGGCTCGGTGATGTTCTCCGTGGACGCGGCCGACGACCTGCACCGCGTCCTGGCGCTCGCCAGGCACTAGACCTTCCGCGCGGTCGCGACGGCGCGGTCGACCTCCCAGAACGCGCGCATCGAGGTGATCAGGCCGTCCGCGCTGACCCGGTAGACGAACACGCCTTCGGTGTCCACCCGTAGGCCGCCGGGCAGGAACGCGGTGATCGTGCCGACGTTGGCCGACTCGTCGCCGGCCGCGAACGAGTCGTGGATGGCAAATGAGAACCGCTCGACCGGCGCGATGGCCTGGTCCCAGAACGCGGCGATGCCCGCTCGGCCATGATGCCCGTCGCCGGCCGGGTCGAACAGGGACGGCCCGACCGGGTCCTCGACGACGGCGTCCGGCGCGAACAGGTCGAGCCACTCGTCCTTTGCCTTGCGTACCACGGCATCCATCGACCGCCGGGACGCGGCACGGGCCGGGTGCTCGCCTTCCGGGGCGGTCCAGGTGATCGCGTCGGCCGTCATACCGTGACCCGCTCGATGATCTCCTCCGCGAACCGACGCACGCAGTCCTGTTTGACGGCGACGGGCGCGTCGAACCCGACGCCGTAAGCCAGCCACGGCACCACGATCGCGTCCGTCACGCCGATCTCGGCCTGCTGCCGGTAACCGTCCACACCGAACCGATCGATGCAGACGGCCTGTATCTCGAATGGACGGTCGGCCCGATCGTACTTGGCGCGCAACGTGTTCAGCTGTTCGATCGCGTCGCGCAGTTCGTCGAGGCGCATCATCGCGGACGCCCACCCGTCGCCGACCCGAGCCGCGCGGTCCAGGCCGATCCGGCTGTGGCCGCCGATGTAGACGGGCACCGGTTCGGTCGGCGCCGGGCTCATCCGCAGCCGGCCGAAGTCGAAGAACTCGCCGTGGTACTCGACCATTCCGCCACCGAGGATCAGCCGCAGCACGTCGATGGCCTCGTCCACCCGGCTGCCGCGCCCCGGGTACGGCACGCCGCACCACTCGAACTCCTCCGGCGCCCAGCCGACGCCGAGCCCGAGCCCGAACCGGTTGCCGGTCAGCGTGGCCACGGAGGCGACCTGGCGGGCGAGCAGCACCGGATGGCGTGGGCCGAGCTTGAGCACGGACGTGTAGAACCGGATCCTGTTCGTGACCGCGCCCATCGCCGCCGTGGCGACCAACGGATCCACCCAGGGCGTGTGTTCGTCCCAGAACCGGCGGCCGTCGTGGGTGTACGGATAGGCGGCGGACACCTGCTCGGAGAAGAAAAGCGAGTCTGGCAAGGCGATCGACGCGTAGCCACACTCCTCGGCGGTGACCGCGAGCGCGGTCAGCTGATCGAGCGGACAGAGCGCGGTGGACAGCGTGAACCTCACCGTCGCACTGTAACGCGTTCTAGTTTTGACTGGCTAGCCCTAGCTGCCGACGCCTCCCGCCGGCCAGGCGGGAGATGTCGTCGTGGGTCTGGATGCGTTCAGCGCTCGAGGAAGTGCCCCGAATGTCGGACGGACGTTGCATAACTGCCTGATGGTGGAGCTGTGATGCGAGCCGCCTTTGGAACAGCGGGGATACCGGGTGGTGGACACAGACTTCGGAAACTGGACCGAAGACCTCCCTCGTCCCGACGCCGCCGCTATGGAGCCGCAGTGGCGCGAGGACCGAATCGACGCGCTGATCGCAGAACATGAGCGTTCGGGACAGCCGCTGTTCATCGCGGGCACGGTGTGGAACCAGGACAAATTCTACCCCCGGTTCGATGAGGTCGTCCTGCTCAGCGCACCGATGGCCGTGATGCTCGACCGCATCGCCCACCGCGACACCAACCCCTTCGGGAAGACCGACGAGGAACGTGATCGGATCGTGGCGGACACGGCCGAGGTCGAACCGCTGCTCCGGTCGTCAGCCACCGCGGAAATCGACACCCGCACACCGCTCGCCGAAGTGGTGGACCAACTGGCGGCGCTTGCCGGGCCACCGCCATCCAGGCACTGACCACTCAGATCACACTGTGCGGCTGCCGTACCAGCCCGAACCGGGAGAACGCGGCACGGTCCGGCAGCCGGTAGACCGGCCGGCCGCACAACGCGTTCAGTACGACGGCGGCCCGCCACGCGCCCAGCCCTGGACCCGGTGCGCAGTGCGGATGGTGGGGTGGCAGCCGGGGTTCCACGTTCGGCAGGTAGATCGCGCCGTCGCCAGGACACGGGTCGAGAAGCAGGCGGTAGTCGTCGTCAACGGCGAGGCGGCCGTCGCCGTCGCGCCGGAGCCGGTCGGCCAGCGGGCCGAGCAGCGGTGCCATCGGCCGTTCGCGGTAGCCGGTGGCCAGCACGACGCCGTCGGTCAGCATGCGGTCCCGGTCGCCGAGGCCGAGGCGCAGGTCCAACTCGATCCGGTCGTCCACCCGGCGGGCCGCGAGCACCTCGGCGTCGGGGGTGACCGCGACGTCCGGCCAGCCGTGCCGCACCCCCCGCCGGTACAGCTCGTCCTGGATCTGCGCCAGCGTGTCCGGGCCGACGCCGAGGTCCGAGGGCCCCGGCGTGAACCAGCGCACCCGTTCCCGGCCCGGCGGCCGGCGGCGGACCAGGTCCAGGAACACCTCGGCGGCGGACTGCCCGGCACCGATCACGGCCAGTTCGCCGGCCACGGTGAGTCCGGGCCGCTTGCGCGGGTAGTCGGCCGCGTGCACCACGAGTGCCGCCGGGTCCTCGGCCAGCAGCCGCAGCGACACCGGGATCGCCGGTACCGCCCCGAGCCCCAGCACCACGTTGCGGGCAAGGAAAGTGTCCGCGCCGGCAGTGACGGCGAACGCGTCGTCACGCTCGGACCACCGGACCGCCTGGACGTCGTGGCCGAACCGGCAGTCCGGCAATCGCGCCACCACCCACTGGCAGTAGTCGTCATACTCGGCCCGATCGACCGACGACCGCCCGGCGGCGTAGAACGGGAAGATCCGGCCCCGATCGGCCAGATAACTCAAGAACGACAACGGATGCGCGGGCGCGACCAGCGACACGAGGTCGGCGAGGAACGACACGCGGACCGGGAACCCGTCCACCGCACGGCCGTGGTGCCTGCGGAACTCGGGCGACCGGTCAAGGAACACCGTGGTCATACCGGGCACGGTGCTCGCGAGCGCGGCCAACGAGAGGCTGACCGGCCCGATGCCGACACCGAGCAGGTCCCACGCCCGGTCGCCGTCCGGTTGCGCGACAAGGGGATCGTCCGTCACCAGGATCGTCCTCACCGATCAGGCACGTTGTTATGTCGCGGTTATATCGCGGCAACCGCCCAGCCAGCCGGAACGGCCGATTGTCCACTCGGACGGCGTAGCCGGAATCGGTAGGTTTCAGCCACTTTTCAGGGCAGCGAGGACGAAATCGGCGATCTCGTTGCCGAGGTCGGTCGCGGACTTCTGGCCACCCGGCCGGTACCAGACCGGTAGCTGGTTGACAACGCCCATGGCGATCTGCACCACCGTGTCCGGCGGCACGACGGCCGCGAACTCGCCGTCCGCCTGGCCGTTCGCGATGATCGCGCGGAAGCTCTCGTGGTAGCGGCGGCGGTCGGCGCGGAACGCGGCCATCCGGTCGGCGTCCAGTTTGTGGGCCTCACGGAAAAACACGGCGGCTTCCGGTAGACGGTCGACGGTCGAGCACACCACGTTCACCAGGATCTGGCGGACGGTCTCGGACGCGCCGAGGCCTCGGCCGACGATCTCGTCCAGGTCGGCGGTCTGGGTGCCGATCAGCGCGTGGTAGATCTCGTAGAGCAGGTCGTCCTTGGCGTCGAAGTAGTGATACAGCGCGCCTTTCGTCACCTCGGCCCGGTCGACCACCTGTTGCACGGTCGTCGCGTCGAACCCCTGCTCGGCGAACAGCGCGACAGCCGACGCGATGATCCGCTCCTCCATCGCGCTGCGCACCCCCGCGCGCCGGATCGCCCGTGGGGCACGGAGGACGCGGTTGGCCGTGGTACGTGCCATCACCCACTCCCTCCCGGACCCGATCGGGTCAATTGTGCCCGTTGCCGCGCGTTCACCCGGCGGGGGCCAGCGCCCGGACCATCTCGACCGGATCGGCGCCCGTCGGCAGGACCGCGATGGCCGGCGTGTCGAGGCCGTTCGCCACGTACTCGGCGACGTGCTCGCGACACCGGGCCGGGCTGCCGTGCACGACGAGCGCGTCGACGACCTCGTCCGGAATGGTCGCGTTGGCAGCGGCACGGTCGCCGGCCGCCCACGCGTCGTGCATCGGCTTGAGCACCTCGCCACGGCCGAGCCAGTCGTGGAACGCCGCGTACACCGGCACGGTCAGGTAACTGCTGATCAGCAGCCGCCCGAGACCACGCGCGGCGGCCACGTCCTCGGTGGGGCACACGAAGATCCGGGCCGCCAGCTCAACGCCCGGCCCGATCTCCGCGCGCACCGTACGCACGTCCGACGCGGACAGCCAGTTCGTGATGGCGCCGTCCGCCTCGGTGGCCGCCAGCCGCAGCATGCCGGGTCGCAACGCCGCCAGCATGATCTTCGGCGGCTCGGCCGGTGGCCGCTCCAGCTTGAACTTCCGCACGCCGAACGTCGGGTAGTCCTCGCTCACTTTCGCGCCGGACAGCGCCGCGCGCAGGAACCGCAGCGTGTCCCGGGTCCGGCCGTAGGGCTCGGTGAACGCGCACGCGTTCCAGTCCCGCACGATCACCGGCGACGAGCTCCCGATGCCCAATACGAACCGGCCCGGCGCCAGCTCCGCGATGGTCGCCGCGCTCATCGCGAGCAGGCCGGGACCGCGGGTGTAGACGGGCGCGATCGCCGTGCCCAGCCGGAGATCCGGCGCCCACTCGGCGACGAGCGCCAGCGGGGTGAAGGCGTCGGTGCCCGCGGTCTCCGCGGACCACACGTCGGTGTAGCCGAGATCGGACAGTTCACGGACGATGTCGCGGTGCGCGGCCAGCGGCACACCGGTCAGCGGAAGGGTTATGCCCCAACGGTTCATGGTTCCCGCTCAGCTGATGGACGGTCGGATGAGGGCGCCGCCGTCGATCACAAGGGTCTGCCCGGTGATCCACGCCGAGTCGTCGCCGGTCAGGAACACGGCGGCCCTTGCGATGTCCTCCGGCTCGCCGATCCGCCCCAGTGGCAGCGCGGCGTTGAGCTGCGGCTCGTAGTTCTCCCAGAGCGCCCTCGCCAGCTGGGTGCGCACAATGCCAGGCGCGATCGCGTTCACCCGCACGCGCGGCGCCAGCTCGGCCGCGAACTGACGGGTCAGGTGGATGACAGCGGCCTTGGTGGCGTTGTAGTAGCCGATACCCTGCTCGGTGCTCATGCCGCCGATCGACGCGATGTTGAGGACCGTGCCGCCGTGCTCGGCCATCGAAGCCCGCCAGGCCAGCTGCGTCCACAGCACGATGGACGTCTGGTTGACCTGCACGGTCTTGTCGGCGCGGGCCATGTCGATGTCGACGAGCGGGCCGTAGTACGGGTTGGTGCCGGCGTTGTTGACGAGCACGTCCAGCGAGCCGAACTCGCCGACGGCGGCGTCGACGCACGCCTTGGCCGCATCGGGCTGGCCGACGTGCGCGGCCTTGGCCAGCACCCGCGCCTTCGGGTAGGCGGCCGTGATCTCGCCGGCCACCTCGTCCAGACTGTCCTGCTTACGCGACGACAGCACCACGTTGGCGCCCTCACCGGCCAGCGCGAACGCGATCGCCCTGCCGATCCCGCGCGACGCGCCGGTGACCAGCGCGGTCCTGCCTGCCAGGCCGGTACTCACCCGTTTGCCTCCCTTGCCAGCATCCCACTCCCGCCGTACGGTACTACATACCGACTAGTCGGTATACACACATGCGAGCGCGAGGAGCGGCCGCCCGCGCTGGCTTCGCCGGAGTGCGGCGCCAGCGGCGCGCAGGGAAGCCAGCGCGACAAGGACGGCCGCGACGGAGCGAACAATTCGACACAGGAGTCCACATGCACCTGCGCGACAAGGTCGTCGTGATCACCGGCGCCGCCGGTGGCATCGGCGCGGCCCTTGCCCACCGGTTCGCCGACGAGGGCGCCGCCGGCATCGTGGTGTCCGATGTGGATGGTGAAGGCACACACCGGACGGCCGGCGCCATCAGCGGCGCCGGCGGCAAGGCGATGGGGATACGCACCGACGTGACCGATCCGGCGCAGGTGGCCGACCTGGTCGCCGCGGCCGAGGCCGCGTTCGGCCCGGTGGACCTGTTCTGCTCCAACGCCGGTGTCGCGACCGGGATCGGCATCGACGCGCCGGCCGACGCGTGGGCGGCCAGCTGGGCGGTGAACGTGGTGGCACACGCGCACGCCGCGAACGCCGTACTGCCGTCGATGCTGGCGCGCGGCGAGGGCTACCTGCTGCAGACGGTGTCCGCGGCCGGCCTGCTCACGTGTCCCGGCGACGCGCCCTACTCGGCGACCAAGCACGCCGCACTCGGCCTCGCCGAATGGCTGTCGGTCACCTATGGCGCGGCCGGTATCAAGGTCAGCGCGCTGTGCCCGATGGGTGTGCGGACCAACATGCTGATGTCGGGTGTCGAGTCGGGCAACGCGTCGGCGCTCGCGGTCGCGTCAAGCGGGGAGATCATCGAGCCGGCCGAGGTGGCCGATGCGGTGGTCGCGGGACTGGCGGACGAACGGTTCCTGATCCTGCCGCACCCGGACGTCGCCACCATGTACGCCGGCAAGGCGGCCGCGCCGGACAAGTGGCTGGCCGGTATGCAGCACGTCTTCGGCGAGCGAAATGAGACGCCCGGTACCGTCATTCGGTGATCTCCGTCGGCACGATCGATGCGTTGTGGCGCTACCCGGTCAAATCCATGGTCGGTGAGCAGCTGACCCAGGCGCCGGTGGACGCGCGGGGCATCCTCGGTGACCGGTTGTACGCGGTGCGCGACACCGACGGCAAACTGGGCAGCGGCAAGAACACCCGCCGGTTCCGCCGGATGGACGGCCTGCTGGACTTCCGCGCCACCTACGAGTCCGGCCTCACGCCGGAGATCACGCTGCCGAACGGCCAGACCGTGCGCGGCGACGACGAACACGTGCACTGGGCGATCGCCAACGCCCTTGGCAAACCCGGTGTCACGCTTGCCAAAGAGGACGTCATATCGCATTTCGACGAGCAGCCGCTGCACATCGTGACGTCCGCGAGCCTGACGTGGCTGTCGGATCTGGCGCCACAGAGCGAGATCGACCCCCGCCGGGTGCGACCGAACCTGGTGATCAAGGTGGCCGAAACCGCCGGCCGGCCGGAGGACGCCTGGATCGGCCGAGAACTGCGTATCGGCACACACCTGGTTATCGTCGTGGTCGGCCGGGCGGAACGGTGCGCGATGATGAATGAGGCACAGGAGGAGTTGCCACACAGCTCGGACATTCTGCGTGCCGTCACCGAAGCGAACGACATGTTCTTCGGTGTGCACGCCCAGGTCCGGATACCGGGCCGAATCCGCGTCGGCGACGACGTTTTTCTCGACTGACGTTCGAGTGGTCCTCGACCGGATCTCGACTGACATCGACTGATATCAACTGATCACGGCGGCCGAAAGCACCGGCGAAGAAGACAACGGTGCACGCGGAGCGCACGCTGGGTTTCGACATCCGGCCACGCCGTGAGAGGATCCTCCGTTGACAGATCTCCAGGACGTGATCGCCGCGCTGATTGCCGACGGCGACGACATCGACCGTCTGTTGGCCGATCTGAGCGACACCGCGTGGTCGCTGCCGACGCCGGCAAAGGGATGGACGATCAAGCACCAGGTCGCACATCTGATCGCGACGTTCCACCTCGCCGACCTGGCCGCCAGGGACGCGGCCGGGTTCGACGCCCTGACCAGCCGGTTGAGCGACGACTTCGACGCGAACGTGCTCGCGGCGCTGAACCAGTTCCTCGGCGACCCGCCGCAGACGCTGCTGGCCAAGTTCCGGCACATGCGCGCGTCCGCCGCGGACGCGCTGAGCCAGGTGCCGGCGGACAAGACGGTGCCGTGGCTGGTCCGCCCGCTGCCGCCGGCAGTGCTCGCCAGCGCCGGCATGATGGAACTGTTCGGGCACGGGCAGGACATCGCGGACGCGCTCGGTGTGCGCCGCACGCACACCGACCGGCTCGGGTACCTGGTCGCCTTTGCCGTACGGACGTGGGATTTCGGTTATCTGGCAAGAAACCTGACCCCGCCGGACACCGAGTTCCGGTTCGAGATCATGTCGCCGTCCGGTCGACTGTGGACATTCGGCCCCGAGGACGCCACGCAGTGGATCAATGGTCCGGCCGCCGACCTGTGCCTGCTGGTGACCCGGCGCCGGCACTACCTCGATCTGGACGTGATCGCGTCCGGCCAGGATGCCGAGTACTGGCTGGAGATCGCGCAGGCCTACCGAGGCCCGGCCGGCGAAGGCCGCGCCCCCACCGAACTCGCGGCCTGAAGTCGCGCTTCGCCGCACGAGACTTCGCTTAAGGAGCAACAGATGTCCTCGGTGCTCGGATCGATCCGCCGGCTCGCGCTCGCGCCCTCGCTGGCCGAGGTCTCCTTCGCCAAGCGTGGTTTCCCCATCACGCCGTCGGCCGCGACCCAACGGCTGGAGGCGATCCCCCAGTCCGTCGTGGTCGGCTTCGAGTGGGCCATCGACTCGACGAACCAGTGGGACCTGGAACGCCGGCTGGACATGGTCGAGCCGGAGTTGCGCGGTTTCGCCTACGAGGGCGCCGCGATGGCCAACACCGTCCTGGACATCATGCCGGGCCGCAGCGACCGCAACAAGGAACTGCTGATGGGGCCGGGCCAGCCGCACATGCTGCTGGCCTACATCGGCATCGGCTTCGCCATGAACCACCTGCCGAGGCCGGCATGGAAGAAGGTCATCCCGGACCTGACCGGATCGCCGTTCTACCCCACCATGACCTGGCTCGCGGTGGACGGCTACGGCTTCGACCTCGCCTACTTCCAGACGAACAAGTGGGTGGACCAGCAGCGCCGACCGGCCCCGTATCCGTGGGAGGGCGCGCCGGACTACTTCCTGCGTGCGGTGGACCAGGGCATCGGGCGTGCGCTGTGGTTCATCAACGGGGCCGACGTGGACCAGGTCACCGCGGCCGTCGCGCGCTTCGCGACCAAGCGGCAGAACGACCTGTGGGCCGGTGTCGGCCTCGCCGCCACGTTCGCGGGTGGCACCACCGGTGACGAGTTGAAGAAGATGCGCGAGGCGGCCGGTGACCACCACGCCGATCTCGCGGTCGGCTCGGTGTGGGCCGTCACGGGTCGGATCGCGGCCGGTTTCACGCCGGAGCACAGCGAGATCGCGGCGGACGTCTTCACCGGCGGCACCGCGATGGACGCGGTCACGGTCGCGGCGACCAACGCGGTCGATCCGGTCGGCACCGGACCGGTACCGCCGTACGAGGTGTGGCGGAACAAGATTCGCACACATTTCGCGTCGACCCGCTTGGCACATCAGAAGTAGGTCGGACAATCCCTTGCCTGCGATGATTCTGACGCTTCCGCGTCGTGCGGAGTCGTCGCGGGCACCGTAAACCCTGGTGAGGGGGAGAAACCGTTGGCCAGCAAGCTTCGCCGCCGAATCCTGACGCCACCCATGACCGAAACGAAGCTGTCCGTTCGTGGCTTCCATGAGAAGACGCCGGAATCGCGGGACCTGCTGGAAACGGTGGGCAGCTCATTCCTGACCGGCTACGCGTACGCCGCCGAGGCCGGCAACGCGATCGAGGCCGAAACCGACCTGGAGAAACTGCCGCGCTATTTCCGCGGTTTCGCCTACGAGGGCGCCGGCATGGCCCTCGGCGTGCGGGACGGGTTGCCGTTCGGCAGCACGCACCACGTCACCGACTTCCTCGCCGGCAATGCGGTCAAGCACATCTACATGGTGTACGTGGGCGTCGGCTGGTCGCTGGCGCGGGTGCCCCGGTTCCGCTGGAAGGCCGCCACCGCAGGCATCACCGACGACCTGCTGCGCTGGCTCGTGCTCGACGGCTACGGCTTCCACCAGGCGTACTTCAAGACCGACAAGTACGTGCGCGGACAGTACGTCGAGCCGAACTTCCCGTGGCCGACCGACGGTCCGCCGGGCTACGCCGACCACGCCATCGATCAGGGCATCGGCCGCGCCACGTGGTTCGTCTGCGGCACCGACCCGGAGCTGACGGCCGCGACGTTCGCCAAGTTCGCGCCCGAGCGCCGGCCCGACCTGTATGCCGGCGCCGGCCTCGCGGCCAGCTATGCCGGCGGCGGTGACGAGGGCGAACTGGTGCGGTTCCGGGAACTCGCCGGCGAGTACCGACCACAGTTGGCGCAGGGCAGCGCGTTCGCCGTGTCCGCGCGGGTGACCGCGGACCTCGTGGTGCCGCACACCGAACTGGCCGCGCGGGTGTTCTGCGACATGACACCGGTGCAAGCCGACCAGCTCTGCACCGACTCCCGGCCCAAGGGTCCCCAAGGCGATGTGCCCGCATTCGAACTGTGGCGTCGGCGGATCGCCGAATCCCTGGTGAGCAAGGGAAGTGCCCGGCCGTGACCACCACAGCGACACCACCCACGAACACTCGGCGGGTCCCGCCAGGCCCGCCGAGGACCGCCACGTTCAGCCTGTTGAACAAGCTGGTCCGGCACCGCCTCGCCCTGATGAGCGACGCGGCGACGGCGTACGGCGACGCGGTCAAGATGTCCATCGGTCCGAAGACGC
>DATBCR010000695.1:0-2366 GCA_036270375.1 Pseudonocardiaceae bacterium
GCGGCGTGCACGACCCCGCGGATTCGGCCGAAAGCGTCTACGAGCAGGTCCGCACCGGTCATCGGGGGCTCCTTCGGAATCCGCGCCTGTGGAATTCGGCTGTGGCGTCAGTTCGCACCGCCGGTCAGGACTCTACCTCAACCGTTTGTACGAATATTCGGCTTTTGTCGCTGTCCACTTAGTGACACTCTCCCCTGACGTCGCATCGTCGCGTGGCGTGAGGGACCCGAAACGCGCAGGACATCGCGGTTTAGTTACGTTCCGCGAGGCAAACATCTGTTTCCTCAGGCATCGTTGACCGCGTCTCAACCCGGCGCTACGTTCCCCCTCGGTGCTCACGGACCGGTGACGGCGGTCGTCGTCCCCGAACCCACCGACGAGCACTGATTCGCAACTTCGCAATACGCGAGTCGCACCGATACTCACACCAGCACCTCGCTTCCCCCGTCCCTCCGGGTTCCTTACCGGCCGGGCCGGTTTAGCACGCCACAGCGGTCGGATCGGGTCCGGCTGCCCGGTTACCTCGCTCCTCGAGTACGCCCAGCTCCCGAGCCTTACATTCCAACCCTGATGCGTGCCCTACCGCCGGGCGGCGCCTCCGGACCATGCGGTGATCCCGCGGCCCCGGACGACGCGCGCCCGCGCTCCCGTGCGGCCGGACGCACCCACATGCGCCGCCGCCACCTGAGAAGAGGGGATTTATGTCGCAACCGCGTAACGCCGCGGCTCTTGGCCGCGGTTCGAGAGTCGCGCTGGCAGCTGCCGCCAGTTTCGCCCTGGTCACCGGTGTGACCTGGGCCACGATCAGCTCGGCGTCGGCCGCAGTCCCGGCCCCGTCGAACTCGTCCGCGGCTTCCTCGGCCAACAACCCGTACTCGCCGACGTATCAGCATCCGTACCGGCACGGCGCGATCCCGACCATCTCGCAGCTCGCGAAGATGAACTCGTACGCCTCCAGCCACAACTCGCCGCAGGTGACCGGCCCGGAGACGCTGTCCTACGGCGGCGGCATCGACGGCATCGGCGTCGCCAGCGGCGGCAAGTAGAAGGTCTACATCGTCTTCTACGGCACCCAGTGGGGCACGTCCAGCACGGACGGCAACGGGAACCTGAAGTTCAGCAGCGACTCGGCCGGGGCCGCGGGCGTCGCCCAGCAGATGTTCAAGGGCATCGGCACCAACAACGAGCTGTGGTCCGCGGACCTGACCCAGTGGTGCGACGGCCCGAACGTGTCGGCTGGCGCGACCAGCTGCCCGTCGAACGCCAACTTCTTCCCCTACCCGAGTGGCGGCGTGCTGGCCGGCGTCTGGTACGACAACTCGGCGGCCTCGCCGCAGACGGCGTCGGGCCACCAGCTCGGCCAGGAAGCGGTCAACGCGGCGGCGCACTTCGGCAACACCACCGCGGCCGCCAACCGGAACGCGTACTACGTCATCGCCTCGCCGACCGGTACGAACCCGGACAGCTACCAGGGCGCGTACTGCGCGTGGCACGACTACAACGGTGACAGCTCGCTGACCGGCGGCGCGGTCTCCTCGCCCTATGGCGACATCGCGTTCAGCAACCAGCCGTACAACATCGACTCCGGCGCCGGCTGCGGCGTCGGCTTCGTGAACTCCCCCGGAACCACGGACGGTTACTCCATCACCCTCGGCCACGAGTGGCACGAGACGATGTCCGACCAGAACCCGGCGGGCGGCTGGACCAACCACGTGTCGGGCAGTTCGTTCAACGGCCAGGAGAACTCGGACGAGTGCGCCTGGATCAGCCCCGGCACCTCCGGCGGCGCGGCGAACATCAGCTTCGGCTCCTTCGGCACCTACGCCGAGCAGGCCAGCTGGTCGAACGACACCAACAACTGCTCCATCTCGCACGCGATCCTGAACCACGGCAACACGGTGACGGTCACCAACCCGGGCAACCAGACCACGACGGTCGGCACTGCGGTCTCGCTGCAGATCCACGCCTCCGACTCGGCCTCCGGCCAGACCCTCACCTACAGCGCCACCGGCCTGCCGGCCGGCCTGTCCATCAACAGCAGCAGCGGTCTGATCTCGGGCACCCCGAGCGCCACGGGCACTTCCAGCGTGACCGTGACGGCGAAGGACACCACCAACGCCACCGGCTCGACGTCCTTCACCTGGACCGTCAACAGCGCCGGCGGCAACACGGTGACGGTGAACAACCCGGGCAACCAGACCAGCACGGCCGGCAGCGCGGTCTCGCTGCAGATCACCGGTTCGGACTCGGCGTCCGGCCAGACGCTGACCTACTCGGCCACCGGTCTTCCGGCCGGCCTGTCGATCAGCAGCAGCGGCCTGATCTCCGGCACCCCGAGCACCGCTGGCACCAGCAGCGTGACGGTG
>DATBCR010000696.1:0-1679 GCA_036270375.1 Pseudonocardiaceae bacterium
GCCCAGCTACCTGATCGTCCCTTTGGTACTGGTGCTGCTGTCCTTCGCCGGTACGCTGGTCTTCACCCGGTTGCTCGGCGACGACAATGGCTGACCTGCGCGACGTGGTGGCCGATGTGCTGCTCGGGCTCGGCGCCCTGCTGGCCGTTCTCGCCTGTCTGGCCGCGCTGCGGTCGCGGTCGGTGTTGCGCAGGCTGCACTACCTGACCGTGCTCACCTCGGTGGCCGGTCCGCTGGTCGGGCTGGCCATGATCGTCGCCGACGGACCCGGTCTGACCGGCGCCACCGTCCTGTTGACCACCGTCCTGCTCGCGGTCACCGGACCGGTGTTGAGCGCGGCCACCGGACGCCGCAACGCGCAGCGCGCCGGCGTGATCGAGGCGGAGGACCCACCGTGATCGCGTTGGTGCTGGTGATGTTGGGCCTGGTCGCGGTGGGCGGCACGGTCGTGGTGTTCACCGCGGCCCCGGCCCGGCAGGCGATCACCTATTCGGTGTACGGCGTGCTGTTGAGCGTGCTGTTCCTGGTACTGGCCGCGCCGGACGTGGCGCTGTCCCAGGTGGCGATCGGCAGCGCGGTGGTGCCGTTGATGGTGCTGCTGGCCCTGCGGACCGTGCGCAAGACCCGGGACAAGAAAGCCGAACGGTCATGAACCGGACCGCGCGGTGGATCGTGTTCGGCCTCGGCGCGGCCGGACTGGTCGTGCTGTTCGGGTTCGCGCTGGTGCGGATGCCAGTGTTCGGTGGCAGCGTGCACACCTACCGCGACGCCACCGTGGTGGCCTCGCTGGCTCAGCGTTCGCCCAACGTGGTGTCCTCCATCAACTTCGACCAACGCGGCCTGGACACCTTCGGCGAGGAGACCATCCTGCTGGCCTCGGTGCTGGGCGCGGTGACGCTGCTGCGACCGGGAAAGGACGAACGGCGCGGGCGGGCGCCGTCGCAGGGACGGGTGCTCAGCGCGACCAGACTGGCCGGCTACGTACTGCTGCCGGTCACGCTGATCATCGGCGCCGACGTCGTGGTGCACGGCCACCTCACGCCGGGCGGCGGGTTCCAGGGCGGGGTCGTGCTGGCCACCGGACTGCACCTGCTCTACGTGAGCGGCAGCTACCCGGCGCTGCGCAGGCTGCGCCCGTTGCGGTGGTACGAGTACGGCGAGGCGGCGGGCATGGGCGCGGTCGTCGCGCTCGGCGTCGCCGGGCTGTTCACCAGTTCCGGGTTTCTGGCCAACGTGTTGCCCAAGGGCGTGTTCGACACGTTGTTCTCGGCCGGGACGGTGCCGGTGTTCAGCGTGGCGATCGGGGTCGAGGTGGCCTGCGCGGTGGTCGTGCTGTTGGCCGGGTTCCTCGAACAGGACCTGGTGACCCGATGACGATCTTCGCCTACGGGGTGGCGGCCTGGCTGGTGCTGATCGGCATCTTCGGCGTCGTGCGCAGCGGCAACCTGATCCACACCGTCCTGTGCGTGGCCATCGCCCAGTCCGGCACCTACGTGCTACTGCTGACCATCGGCTACCAGCGCGGGGCGGCCGCGCCGATCTTCGGATCGAGCACGCCGAAGGGCTCACCGGTCGTCGATCCGGTGGTGCAGGCCATGACCCTGACCGACGTGGTGGTCTCGGCGACCGTCACCGCGCTGCTGCTCGCGCTGGTCATCCAGGTCGGCAAGCGGCACGGC
>DATBCR010000697.1:0-1919 GCA_036270375.1 Pseudonocardiaceae bacterium
TCCGACGGCAACATCCTGACCAACAACCACGTCATCGCGGGCGCCGTGAACGGCGGCAAGATCCAGGCGATCTTCGCCGACGGCCGGACCGTCAACGCGACCATCGTCGGCCGCGACCCGACCACCGACATCGCGGTGATCAAGGCGCAGGGCGTGCACGGCCTGCCGGTCGCCACGCTCGGCCGGTCCGAGGACCTGTCCGTCGGCCAAGCGGTGGTGGCCATCGGCGCGCCGTTCGACCTGACCGGCACGGTCACGTCCGGCATCGTCAGCTCACTGCACCGCCCGACCGAGGCCGGTGACGGCGGCAGCACCAGCCAGACCACCGTGCTGGACGCGATCCAGACCGACGCACCGATCAATCCAGGCAACTCCGGCGGTCCGCTGGTGGACATGTCGGGCCACGTGGTCGGCATCAACTCGGCGATCTACTCGCCGAACACCGGTGGCATGCCGGGCGCCAGCCAGGGCGGCAACGTCGGTATCGGCTTCGCCATCCCGATCGACCAGGCACGCCGGACCGCGGACGAGATCGTGAAGACCGGCAAGGCGATTCAGACCGTGCTCGGCGTCACCGTCACCGACAACGTGCCGACCAGCGGTGGGCAGCCCAACATCCTGCCGAACGGCGCGCTGGTCAAGACCGTCAACTCGGGTGGTCCGGCGGACAAGGCTGGCCTCAAGGTGGGTGCCGTCGTCGTGAAGGCCAACAGCCGGCTGGTCACCAGTTCGGACGGTCTGGTGGCGGCGGTGCATGCCGCGTCGCCGGGCGATCAGATGAAGCTGACCCTCAGCGACGGCACGGTCGTCACGGTGACTCTTGCGGGGCAGCCGGTGTAGCCGATTCGGCTGGTAGTTCGGCTGGCTTGACCGGCGCTTCGGCCGGCTCGGCCACCGGCTTCGCCGGCTCGGCTGGTTCTGCCGGCGGCTCGGCCGGCTCGGCCGGCTCGGCCTGCGCCTTGACGGGCTCGGCCGGTTCGGTGATCGGCTCGGTCGGTTTGGCCACCGTGGCCGGTTCGGCCGGCTCTACCGCCGGCTTGGCCGCTTCGGCGGGCTTCGGCGGTTTGTGGCTGCGCGGTTTGTGGCGGTACCGGCGGATCAGTCCGCCGGCCACCACGCCCAGCCACACCACGGCAAGGGCGATCAGCAGCCCCGGCCCGTAGTTCCGGTCGTCAAGCCCCGGATTGGCCGGTGCGGCATAGGTTCGCCACAACGCCGGCACCGCCAACAGCGTCAGCACACCGGAGATCACCGCACCGATCCGCACCGGCGTACGCCAGTACAGCCCGACCCGCCTGCTGATCAGCAGCCCGACCACCCCGACGACCGGGGCCACCACACCGTCGTGCAGTACCGGCCCGCCGAGCAGGAACAGCACCGCCGACCGGCCGTCCGAGAACGAGTGCAGCGCGAACTGCACCGCGAGCACCAGCCCCCAGACCAGTGCGGACAGACCGGGCAGGATCAACGCGATCCGAGCCGTCCGCATCAGGTCACCACTTCCATCATGCTGACCCATTTGGTCTGCAGCACGCCCGGCCGGGTCGGCGCGATGATCCGGCACGGGTAGCCGTGATCGAGGTCGAGCACCTCGCCGTTGAGCCGCAAAGCCAGCAGTGTCAACGGATCCTTCGTGTGCTCGCCGGGCAGGGTGCTGCTGCCGTAGATCGAACCGCGCTCAAGCGAATGCACGCGCACCACCGAGCCTGGCGTCGCGCCGACCGCCCGCAACAGGTCGGCCACCGCCACGCCGGTCCACGTCGCCGATACGCTCCACCCCTCGACACACGCGATCGGCAGGTCGGCGGTGGTCTGCGGCATGGCCCGCAGGTCGGCCAGCGAGAACCGGTGCATGCCGGCCGGTCCACGGAACTCGAGGCGCCACGCCGGATCTGCGGCCGACGCCAGCACCCCGGCAT
>DATBCR010000698.1:0-8060 GCA_036270375.1 Pseudonocardiaceae bacterium
TCCCTTGGCACGCAACAGGTTCGCCAGATGGGTCAGGATGCTGACATGGGCGACATAGTCCGTGTGCACGATGTCCAGTGCGTGCTCAGCCTCCCGTTCGGCACGTGCCTGGTCACCGAGAATGCCGAACGCAGTGATGACGATGTCGGGCGTACCGTGCTGCTCGACGATCTTGTCCAGCAGCACGTGATGCCCAGCTATGTCGTCGGCGTCGAACTCGACCCGATGGACATCGGTAGCACCGGCCCGTTGCAGCGTGGCCACCTCCCGATCGAGGTCGTCCGCCCGCCGCGCGGCCAGTACCACGGCCCTCGCGCCACGCCTGACCAGCCGTTCGGCCACGGCAAGCCCGATCTCACTACGTCCGCCCAACACCAACACGGTTCCGTTCACCGGGGTGAGTCTAGGCCCGCATAGTTCTCGGCCAGCGAGGTTGCCATCGCGCGGGAGGACACCACGTATCTGAGCTGGGCCAGTTGCAGTTCGGCGGTCATCACGTCCCGGTCCGGGGCCGTGTGCAGCATCTCCGTCATCCAGACCGCGAAGTGAACCGCCCGCCACACCCGTCGTTGCCGTTGCGTCGAGTACGCGTCCAGCAGGTCTGTCCGCCCCTCCCGGATGAACGCGGTGATCGCCGTTGCCAGCAAAGCCGCGTCCGCCAGCGCGAGGTTCAGGCCCTTGGCGCCGGTCGGCGGCACGATGTGGGCCGAGTCGCCGGCCAGGAACAGCCGGCCGTGCCGCATGGGGCTGCTGACGAACACACGCATCGGCGTGATGGACACGTCCGTGATCGGTCCTCTGTGGAGAGTCCAGCCAGGCAGCGCGAACCGCGTGGACAGCTCGTCCCAGATCCGATCGTGCGACCAGTTGTCCAACGTTTCGTCCTGGGGCACCTGCAGGTACAGCCGGCTCACGGTAGGCGACCGGAGGCTGTGCAGAGCGAAACCGTTCGGGTGGTTGGCGTAGATCAGCTCGTCGGTGGACGGTGCCACGTCGGCCAGGATGCCCAGCCAGGCATAGGGAAAGTCGCGCTGCCACTCGGTCCTGACCGGCACCGCGGCTCGGCTGATGCCGTGGAAACCATCGCAGCCGGCGATGATGTCGCATTCGAGCCGCCGCGGTTCGCCGGCCGAGTCGACATAGCGCAGCGTCGGACTGGTCTCGATGTCCGCGACAGCGGTATCGGATACCTCGAACTCAAGCGGTTGACCGCCGGCCAGTCGGGCGGCTATCAGGTCCTTCACGATTTCCGTCTGCGCGTACACCGTCACCGTGCGCCCGGTCAGCTCCCGAAAGTTGACGTTGTGCCGTTCACCGTCGAACTGCAGATAGATCCCGTTGTGCACCAACCCGAGCCGGTCCAGCCGGGCGCCGACCCCGGCTTCCCGCAACAGTTCCGCGACACCGTGCTCGACAACCCCGGCCCGCTGCCGCGCCTGGACGTACTCCCGACTCCGGTTCTCCACCACGACGCTGTCGACGCCGGCACGTTCCAGCAGCCGCGCCAGCAGCAGACCAGCCGGTCCGGCGCCGATGATCCCGACCTGTGTCCTACTCACGTTTGTCCAGGCCACGGACGGTGTATCCGACATTCATCAACCGTAACCCGAATCGCCGAGACACCGTCCCCCACAGCCCGTACGGCAGCCGAACCGCCACGACCACCGCCAACGCCCCGAGCAGAATCAAATACCACACCCCGGCGCTCGCGAACAACTGCTGGATCACGATGAACACGATCGCCCCCAGAATCGGACCCTCCAACGTGCCGATCCCACCGACGATCACGATAAAGATCATATAAGCCGTGAACTGCACACTGAAGATCGAATCCGGCGCCACGTTCAACTGGCTGACCAGGATCACCCCGCCCGCCGCGCCACACCCGGCCGCCGCGACCAGGTACACCACCCGCTTCGCCCACCCCACCGACACGCCGGCCCCCCGCGCCGCGATCTCGTTGTCCCGCACCGCCGTCAGTGCCAGACCGAGACGTCCACGCAGCAGCAGGTAACAGCCGAGCACCGACAGCAGGCACACCGCGAGCGCCACCCAGTACGTGATCGCCTGACGCAACACCGGGTCCATATTGGACAGTGTGGTCAGCGCGCGCCCGCTGCCGCCGCCGAGCGCCGAGTCCTGCTCGGTCACCAGGTGGTACACCTCGGCGATCACCCACGTGCCGACCGCGAAGTAGTCACCCCGCAGCCGAAACGCCAGCAGCGACGTGGGCAGCGCGATCAAGGCACAGACAACGGCGGCCACGAACACCCCGACATACGGCGGCACGCCCCAGTCCGACAGTTGCAACACCGAATACGCGCCGAGCCCGACGTACGCCTGCTGCCCGACCGACACGAGCCCCGCGTAACCGGCCAGCAGATTCCACATCGACGCCATGGCGAGCAGTTCCAGGAACGTCACGATCGTGCCGGTGACACTCGTCGTGACCGCGTACGGCAGATACGCCAGTACAGCCACCACGGCCGCCGACCCGAGCGCCGTCCACACACTGGTCCGCCCGCCCCGCCGGACGGTGAGCGCCGTCATGCTGGCCCCCGTGTTGCGATCAGGCCTTGCGGCCGGAACGCGAGCACCGCGAGGAAGATCACGTGCCCCGCCAGCAATGTGTACGCCGGGTTGTACTGCGCCCCAAGGGTTTGCGCCAACCCGAGCACCATCCCGCCGACCAGCGTCCCCCACAGCGACCCGAGCCCGCCGATGACAACCGCCTCGAACGCGAACAGCAGCCGGGTCGGACCGATGCTCGGCGAGAACGACGACTGCATCGCGAACATGAGCCCGGCCAACGCGACCGTGGCGAACGCGATGGCGGTGGCGATGCCGTACACGTGCCGCGCGTTCGCGCCGGACAGGGTCGCCGCCTCCGGGTCGTCGGCCGTCGCGCGCATCATCCGGCCGGTCGCGGTACGGCTCAGGAACAGTTGTAGGGCAACGAGAACCACGATCGCCAGCCCGAACGTGATGAGCGAGAGGTACGCGACCGAGATCTGACCGCTGATGTGCAGCGACGCCGAGATCAGCGAACCCACGTTCAACGCCCTGGTGTCCGCGGAATAGCCCTGCTGCAAGGCGTTCTGGATCACGATCGACAGCCCGAAGGTAGCCAGCAGGGTTGACAGCGGCCCGACTTTCAACGCGGGCGACAGCAGCCCGCTCTGCACGAGATACCCGAACACCGCGAACACCGGCAGCACGATCAGGGTGGCACCGAACACGCCGACCTTGGTCGCGCTGATCGTCGAGTACGCCAGAAACGCCGCCAGTACGGCGATGTCGCCATGCGCGAGGTTCACGATCCGCATCACGCCGAACATCAGCGACAGCCCGCACGCGAACAGCGCGTACAGACCGCCGAGCAGCAGCCCCTGCACGATCGCGTTGACCCAGATCATGCCGCGCCGCCAAGGCCGAAGTACGCGTTCTCGATCCGCTCCGCGGTCAACTCGGCCGGCGTGCCGGCCAGGACCGTGCGGCCCTCCAGCAGGCACAGCACCCGGTCCGCGATCCGCAGCGCCTGGCTGACGTCCTGCTCGACCAGCAACACGGTCGTGCCGGTGGCCAGGATGTCCGGCATCGCCTGGTAGAGCTGCTGCACGGCAACGGGGGACAGGCCGAGCGAGATCTCGTCCAACAGCAGCAGCCGAGGATTGCCCATCAGCGCCCGCCCGATTGCCACCGCCTGCTGCTCCCCACCGGACAGCAGCCGCGCGGACTGCTTGCGCCGCTCGCCGATCCACGGGAACAGCCCAACCACGGCGCCGACGTGCCACGGCCCGGAACGCCGCCGGTACGCCCCGGCGAGCAGGTTCTCCTCCACGGTCAGCGACCCGAACAGCCGCCGCCCTTCCGGCACCAGCCGGATACCGCTGGCCGCCCTGCGATGCGCCGGCATCCGCGTGATGTCGTGACCGTCGAACGTGATGGTGCCGGTAGCTGGCGGCAGCGTGCCGGCGATGGCGCGCAGCAGCGTCGTCTTCCCGGCACCGTTCGCGCCGATCACCGCCACGGTGCTGCCCTCGGCCAGTTCCAGCCGCAACGCGTTGACGGCGGTCAGCTGGCCGTGCCGCACGGTGAGATCGTCCAGCGCCAGCAGTGTCATGACGGCACCCCACGGACGGTCGCCCCGAGGTAGACCTCGCGCACGGTGCGATCGGCCATCACGGCAGCCGGTTCGCCGTCCGCGATCAGGGCGCCCGCTGCCAGGCACACCAACCGGTCCACGCTGCGCAGCAGGGCGTGCACCACGTGTTCGATCCACAGCACCGTCAGGCCCTCGGCGCGCAGCGTGCCGACGATCGCCAGCAGTTCGTCGACCTCCGGGTCGGTCAGCCCGCCGGCCACCTCGTCCAGCAGCAGCACGCTCGGCCCGGTCGCCAACGCTCGCGCGATCTCCAACCGCTTGCGCGCCAACAGGTTCAGCCGCCCGGCCGGTTGGTTGGCTGTCGAAAGCAATCCCGTCAGCGCCAGCACCCGCAGCGCCGACTCGCGGGCCCGCTCCCGGCCGAGCCGAGCGCCGTGCACCGCGCCGGTCAGCACGTTCTCGAACACCGTCATGTGCTCGAACGGCCGAGGCACCTGGTACGTCCGACCGATGCCGAGCCGGGTGCGGGCGGCCGGGCCGAGTGCCGTGACCGCCCGGCCACCGAGGTGGATCTCGCCGGCATCCGGCCGGACGTCCCCGGAGATCATCGCGAACAGGGTGGTCTTGCCGGCCCCGTTCGGCCCGACGATACCGAGCAGCTCGCCATCGGCGACCGCGAGCGACAGCCGTTCGGCCACCAGTACCTGGCCGAACCGCTTGCTGACGTCCGACAATGCCAGCAGCGGACTCGTCATGCGTTCGTCGGGCGCAGGGTGCCGTTGACCGGGATGTCGGTGTTGAAGCTGTTGTCCACAATGGCCATGTCCCACGGGAACTGCGTGCCCGGCCGCCATTGCCCGCCGCAGATCTTCTGCAGCGCGATGCCCGGCTGCGGGCCGGTGGTGAAGTCCAGCGGGCCGCTGATCCCGCTGATCTTCATGTTCTTCAGCTTGTCCGCGACGTCCTTGCGGTCCCGGGGATCGCTCGCCGACCGCAGGCCCTGCACGGCGATCTCGAACAGTGAGTACACCGAGCCGAGCGCCTGCGTCCACTGTGAGCCGGTGCTGCGCGCGAAGTCGTCCGCGAGCTGCTTCGCCGTCGTACCGTCGAATGTGGACTTGTACGGGTTGAACGGGCTCCACCACACGTCGGTCGCGATGTTGTTGCTCAGCCCGCCGAGTGCGACCGCCTCGCTTGGGAACAGCATCACCTTCGCGACCGTGGCCAGCTTCGGCTTGAAACCCTGCTGCGCGGCCTGCTTCCAGAACGTCTGGAAGTCCGGTGGGATCGGCGTGCACGTGAACAGTTCCGCGCTGCCGGACTTGAACTTCGCGATCTGCGCCGAGTAGTCGGTCGTCCCGTCCTGGTAGGCGCCACCGTCCACAACGGAGTATCCGGCCGGGGTCATCGCGGGCGGGAAACCGGCGCGGAACGCGTTGGCGTCGGTGTCGTTGGGCCACAGGCAGCCGACCGGGCCGCCGCTGACGCCGATCGTCTGCCACATGTGCACGAACAGGTCCGTGAACTCCTTCATGCCGAAGAAGAACATGGTGGAGTAGTTGAACTTGTCGCCAGGTTTCTTGCCACGCCCGAAGAACCACGCCTCCCACGGCACGATCGTGGTGACGTTCGGGATGCCGGCCGCCTCGCACGTGTCCGACACCGGGTTCGCGGTGTCCGGGGTGGCCGACGCGACGACGATGTCCACGTTGTCGGAGTTGATCAGCTGCTGCGTCACCTCGGTGGTCCGCGTCGTCGTCGACTGGCTGTCCTTGACGACGACCTCGATGTTCCACGTCTTGCCACCGGCGGTGAAACCCTTGGACAGCAACGGCTTCAGCTTGTTGATGATGTAGTTGTCACCGGTCGCGAACGATGCAAGCGGGCCGGTCTGCGGGCTGACGTAGCCGATCTTCAGTGTCGTCGTCGGCCCGCTGCCGCTGGAACCCTTCAGCCCGGACGAGCAACCGGCCAACAGCCGGCCGCCGGCCAGTGCGCCCAGCCCGACGCCGGCCGTCTTCAGGGCGTCCCGGCGGGTTATCCGGTGAGCCATTCGCTGCTCCTAGGGTGAGTTGCTAGAACGGATACGGCGCGATCCGGTCGCGGACGGTGACCCAGCGGGTCTCGGTGAACGCGTCGACATTCGCGGCCTGGCCGCCGAACCGGGAACCGGTGCCGGACGTGCCGACGCCGCCGAACGGCGCGACCGCCTCGTCGTTCACGGTCTGGTCGTTGATGTGCACGATCCCGGTCGGGATCCGGTCCGCCAGATCCAGGCCCTTCAGCACGTCGTTCGTCAGAATGCCAAGGGACAGGCCATATCCGGTGTCCGCGGCCAATGCGGCGGCCTCGTCGAGCGTGCTGAACCGGATCACGGGGGCGACCGGGCCGAACACCTCGTCGGCATACGCCGGCATGTCCGTGGTGACCTCGGCCAGCACCGTCGGCCGGTAGCACAGACCGGTGAACTCGCCGCCCGCGGCCAGCCGGGCGCCGTCCTTGACGCTCGCCGTGACGAGCTGGTGCACCTTGTCCCGCTGGCGCTCGTCGATCAGCGGGCCGAGCGCGACCTGCTCGCTGGCGGGGTCGCCGACGGGCAGGTGATCAGCCTTCTCCGCCAGCGCCGCGACGTAGTCGTCGTAGACCGACTCGTGCACGAGGTGCCGGCCGGTCGTCATGCAGATCTGGCCCTGGTGCAGGAAAGAACCCCACGCGCCCGCGGCCGCCGCGGCCGGCAGGTCGACGTCGTCCAGCACGATCAGCGCCGAGTTGCCGCCCAGCTCCAGGTGCACCCGCTTGAGATGGGTCGCGGCGAGCTGCCCGACCTTCCGGCCGGCCGCGGTGGACCCGGTGAACGAGACGATCCGAATGCGCGGTTCGGCGACAACGGCCTCGCCCGTGTCCACGCCGCCGGGCAGCACGTGCAGCAGGTCATCGGGCAGGCCGGCGTCCTGGAACACCTTGGCCAGCACCACACCACCGCAGACAGCCGTGCGCGGGTCCGGCTTGAGCACCACCGCGTTGCCGAGCGCGAGGGCGGGCGCGACCGACCGGGTGGCCAGGATCAGCGGGAAGTTGAACGGCGAGATCACGCCGACGACGCCGGCCGGCACCCGCTGCGCCCAACTGCGCCGGGGCAGTTCACTCGGCAGCAGCTCGCCGAAGGCACGGGCGGGCAGCGCGGCCGCCTCGTAACACTCCTGCGCGGTCAGGTGCACTTCCAGTTCGCCTTTGCCGGGCACCGATCCGGATTCGCGCACGATCCAGTGCTGGATCTCGGCCGCGTGTTCGGTCAACAGGTCGCCGGCCCGGCGGAACACCGCGGCCCGCTCGGTGTACGGGCGGGCGGCCCAGGCTCGTTGGGCCGCCGCCCCCCGCTCGGCCGCCGCGGCCACATCGGCAGGGCCGGCCAGGCCGATACGGCCGAGCTCCGCGCCCGTCGCCGGTTCGACCACGGCCCGGTCACCGGCCGAGCCGGGCACCCAGCCGCCGAGGAAGACCTTGCCGTGCCACTGTTCGTCCAGCCAAGTCACGTCACGTCTCCCGTGTGCGTATGACGAACCTATGTTCTTTGGGCGAACATAGGACGCCGGTTCAGGAGCGTCAATACTCGATTGCGACAAGGTCGGCTGCGGATTGTCCGGTTGACCGTGCCGTGCCTCTGGTTCTACTGTTCGAATGGAAGACGCCTGTTCGCGATGCGAACGCACCGGAGGGAGTCGACCGCGTGCCCGCTGCCACCTTCGCCACCCTCGACGATGCGGTCGCGGACCTGGTCCACGACGGCGCGACGGTCGCGCTGGAGGGCTTCACGCACCTCATCCCGTTCGCGGCCGGGCACGAAATCATCCGACAAAGACGGCGGAAATTGACCCTGGTGCGGATGACGCCGGACCTGATCTACGACCAGTTGATCGGCGCGGGCTGCGCGTCCCGGCTGGTGTTCTCGTGGGGC
>DATBCR010000699.1:0-7798 GCA_036270375.1 Pseudonocardiaceae bacterium
CATCCTTCATAAGTACCAACTATTTGCCAGCACACACAATCATTCCGGGCGTGGGTCCCAGCGGAACCGGCGCACGGCCACCACGGCACCGGCGACACCCCACGCGAGCAGCACCGCGAGGTGCGACCAGTCGAACCCGGTGTGCTGCGCGAACGGTCCGAGCAGCGCCTCGTTGAACGGCCGCACCGGTAGCACATCGGCGATGTGGTTGAGCACCGAGGAGTGGATCGGGAAGTACGTACCGGAGATGAACACCAGTGGGAACAGGACGAATTGCACCACCGCCGGTGCCGCTTCGGAGTTGCGGATCAACGACGCGACCGCGACACCGAGCGCGCAGAAGCTGGCCGCGCCGAGGACGAGCGTCACCAGGATCGCGGTCCAGTGCGTCGGCATCGGCACGCCGTACAGCCGTCCGACACCGATGATCAGGGCCACCTCGATGATGCTGATCACGACACAGTGCGCGAGCAGCCCGACGAAGTAGGTCCACGCTGGCAGCGGAGTTGCCCGCAGTCGCTTGAGGATGCCGAGCTGACGGCGGAAGGCGAGCACGATCGCGAGCTGGCTGTAGCACGCGCCGAGCACCGAAAGCGCCGCGATGGTCGGGACATAGTATTGGAGACCGGTCAGTCCGTAGAAGAACGAGCCGCCGCCACTGGTGTTGAACACGGCCCCGAAGATCACGATGATGACGACGGGGAACACGAAGGTGAAGAACGCGCTCTGCGGGTTGCGCCAGAACGACAGCTGTTCGTAGCGGATCTGGTGCCACAGCAGCGCGAAGTCGTTGCGACGTTCGGCGGGCGCCCGTTCGGTGGCAGTCGCGGTGGTCATCGTGTACTCCTCGCCAGAACGCGGCGCCGGCGGGATTTCGCCGGTGGGCTCTCGGGTTCCTCGTCTTCGGACGGACTACCGGTGAGGCTCAGGTAGATGTCTTCGAGACTGGGCCGGTCAACGGAAAGCTGCGCGAGCGCGATACCTCGGTCCATCGCCCAGCCGGTGAGGCTGTGCAGTACGCCGGTCGGTTCGTCCACTTCGGCCGTAACGAGACCGTCGTTGTCGGCCGTCGCGTCCAGCGGGAGGTCGGCGACGGTGCAGTCGGCCGGTAGTACGAAACGGATTCGCGTCCGGGCCGAGTCTCGCCCGCCGATGGTGGCCGGGGTGCCCTGCGCCACGATCTGGCCGGCCGCGATCACCGCGACCCGGTCGGCCAGCACCTGCGCCTCGTCCATGTAGTGCGTCGTCAGGACGATCGTGGTGCCGGCCGACCGCAGGTTCTCCACCACCTCCCACGCGCCACGGCGGGCGTTCGGGTCGAAACCGGTGGTCGGCTCGTCGAGGAACAGCAACGTCGGATTGCCGATCATACCGAGCGCCAGGTCCAGCCTGCGTTTCTGGCCGCCGGACAGGTCCTTGACCTTCTGCCGCTTCTGCGGCGCGAGGTCGACGAGGTCGATCACCTCGTCGATACCGCGCGGATTCGGGTAGTAGCCGGCATTGCGGGCAATCGTCTCGCGCACCGTGAGGTACGGCTCGACGGCGATGTCCTGTAGTACCAACCCGATCTGCTCACGCAGCACCCGGCCGGACGCCCGGTCGCCCGGGTCGCGCCCGAGTACCCGGACCTCGCCGCCGTCGCGCTCCCGGAACCCTTCCAGGATTTCGAGGGTGGTGGTCTTGCCGGCGCCGTTCGGTCCGAGCAGTGCGAAGATCTCGCCGTCCTCGACGGTGAAACTCACTCCCCGGACCGCGGCCACCTGCCCGTAACTCTTGCGCAGGTCGGTTACCTCGACCGCACTCATCGACTATCACTTCCTTGCCGTTTTACGCTCCGAGCCGGATTTCCCCGCCAGCATCCGCCCCCCGCTCGCGCACGGCATAGCCCATTTGTCACCCATGCGACGCAACAACTGTCAGGTCGCCGGCTGCTCCCGGTTGAGGATGCCGAGCCGCAGGGTCGACGGCGAGACACCGATGGTGGCCAGGATGTGCTCGGCCGCACTGGACTTCGTCGCGACCACGGCCAGCGCCAGGTGTTCGACGCCGAGATAACCGTTGTGCAGCGCCTTCGCCTCCGCCAGCGACGATGCGAGGCATTTCTTGGCCCGATTGGTGAACGGGATGTGGCCGTTGTTGCAGCGCCGCCTTCTGCGCCCGAGGTGGGGCGGTTTCCACCGTCGTCGGGCCACCGGCCGGGTCCGGCGCAGCGCGTCCGGGCCGAACACCTCCTCCACCTTGCCCCGGACGACGGCCAGGTCGATGCCGATCGCGGCCAGCGCCTCGCCGTCGATCATGTCGAACACGCTGGCGGGTGCGGTCTGCCTGGTGCCGATCATCCGGCGGATCTCGGCGCGGACCCGGTCCGGCGTGACACCCGCGTCGCGCAGGACGCCGCCGGTGGCGTCGTCGGCCGCGCTCACGGCCAGCAACAGGTGTTCACAGCCGATGAAGGGATGCCCGAGTTGTCGGGACTCCTCCTGTGCACGGACCACCACGGTGCGGGCGTCCTGCGTGAATCGCTCGAACATCAGCGCCTCCCGCCCCGGTGCCCGTGCTTGCGGTGCACGGTCTGCTTGGTGACGCCGAGTCGCGCGGCGATGTCGGCCCACGACCAGCCGAGCGCCCGCGCGTTGTCGACCTGGAGGATCTCCAGTTGTTCTGTCAGGGTCCGAAGGGCCGCCACAGCACGGAGTCCGACATCCGGATCGTTGCTGGCAGCACCCTCGGTGAGTTCGAGTGTCTGTTTCATGGCCGTCAGCATATGCTGACGCGGGCCAAGTCGTCAACATATGCTGACGACTGGCCAGCGATCCGGGTTCCGCGCAGACTTGTGATGTGGTCTACAATCGATTGAGGGTTCAACTACTAGGGAGTGCTCCATGCCGATCCAGCGCCTCAACCACGCCGTTCTCTACGTTCGAGACGTCCCGGTCAGCGCCGGGTTCTACCGTGACGTGCTCGGTTTCCGCACGGTGGCGTCGATCGGCGACCGCGCCGAGTTCCTGCAGGCCGCCGGTTCGACCAACGACCACGACCTCGGGCTGTTCGCGGTCGGCGCGCAGGCGGCGGACTCGCCGGCCGGGCAGACCTCGGTTGGTCTGTACCACCTGGCGTGGGAGGTGGACACGCTGGCCGAACTGCACCGCATCGCGGACCGGTTGCTCGAGGTGGGCGCGCTGGTCGGCTCGTCCGACCACGGCACGACGAAAGCCCTGTATGCCAAGGACCCCAACGGAATCGAGTTCGAGGTCTGCTGGCTGGTACCGGCCGACCTGATCACAGACGACCTGCGCTCGGCACCGAGGACGGCCCTGGACATCGACGCCGTGATCGCCCGCTACGGCGCCACTACCCGCGGCGGAGTAGGCGTGTCGACGCCGGCACTGACCGGACGGTAACCCTCGAACCGGGACGTCAGCACACCGACGCCACCGGTGATGCCCGGCAACAAGCGTGCCAGGTCACGCAGCCGGGCCACCGGCATGACCGCGTCGATCGAGCACGAGTCGCCGCGCACCACCGGCACGTCCGGCAGTCCGCCGCACCGGGTGATCGCGGCCAGCACCGCGGTCAGCGCGTCGGCCGGCACTTCCAGCTCGGCCCGGTCCAGCGGCTCGCACACCACCGTGCCGGCCCGCCGCAGCGCCGCCATGAGTACAAGTGGTACCAGATAACGGAAGTCGCCGGCCACGGTGGACGGGCTCCAGTACGCCGTGTGCGTCAGGGTCACCGTGCAGTCCAGCACCCGCCAGCCGTGCGGGCCATGGCGCAGCGACGCGTGCACGGTGTCCTCGATCGCCGTCATGAAGGCGCGGGGGAGCGATCCGCGTTCGACTTCCAGCCCGAACCGGGTACCGCTGTCAGCGGGCCCGGGCTCGACCCGCAGGCCGACGGTGGCCGGGTTCGGGCCGATCTCGCGCAGCGCGGTGCCGACGCCGGCGAGCTGCTCGACGCAGATGATCCGGGGTGGCGAGAAGTCCGCGACCACACCGAATTCCTCGGCCAGCCGAGCGGCTATCACCTCCCGCTGCACCTCGCCGTAGAGCGACACGACGAGGCTGCCGTGTTCGTCCGCGCGTCGGACGTCGATCAGCGGGTCCTGGTCGGCAAGCTCGGTCAGCGCACGGAACAACGCGCCCGGATCCGGTGCCGTCACAACGGTTTCCTGTGTCGGTGGGCGAAAACGCGCTGTCGGTCCTGTGGATGCCGAGCCGAGCCGGTCACCGATCCGGATGCCGCGAAGCCCGGTCACATAAGCGATCCCGCCCGCGCCGACCCGCCCTGGCCGCCGGTCCGCGGCGCGCACACCGGTGACCTTGGCCGATCCCCGACCGGCGAACGGAACCACGTCCCTTGCGTCGATCGAGCCGCCGAACAGCCGGACGACGGCGGACCGGCCGTGCACCGGATCCCGCTCGATCGCGAACACGGTTCCGTTCACCGGACCGGTGTCGTCGCCGCCCGCGGTCGGCAGGAATTCGGTGATACCGGCCAGGAGTTCGTCGATACCGTGGCCGGTGATGGCCGAACCGAAGAACACCGGATGCACCAACCCCGCCCGCGCCTGTGCGGCGAATTCCGCGCGCAGCAACGTTTCGTCCAGCCGATCCGGTGCGTCTAGATAGGACTCGAGAACGGTATCGCTGTGCTCGGCGAGGATTTCGGCCAGTTCGGCGGCCGGCGCGCGCACCGCGACCGCGGAGGGGCTGAGGAGTCGCCGGATGTCCGGCAGCAGCTCGAGATGCCGCGCGCCACGCCGGTCGGTCTTGTTGACGAACAACAGCGTCGGCACCCCGGCGGAACGGAGTGTCCGCATCAGGATCCGGGTCTGCGCCTGCACACCCTCGACCGCAGACAGCACGAGGACTGCGCCGTCGAGCACCCCGAGCGCCCGCTCGACTTCCGCGATGAAGTCCGGGTGGCCCGGCGTGTCGATCAGATGGATTTCGTGACCGCCGGTGGTGAATGTCGCCACGGCGGAGCGGATCGTGATGCCACGCCTGCGTTCCAGGTCCATGGCGTCGGTCTGGGTGCTGCCGTCGTCGACGGCACCCATGGTCGGGATCGCGCCCGCGTCGAACAGCAGCCGTTCGGTGAGGCTGGTCTTACCCGCGTCTACGTGCGCGAGAATGCCGAGGTTGAGCATCCGCATGGAGTGGGGTGTCCTTGCTGGTGAGTTGTCGACAGTCGACGGGGTCTGTCGAAACTCCTCGCATGGTCACTCCTTGTCGTGGACACCGGTTGTGCCGGCGACGCTAGCAGGCGCGTGCACGTGCCGCATCCGAGTTTCGTGACTCACCACCTCATAACTGCGCGTGTTGACTCATCCGATGAATCGCTCGTAGGGTTGCTTGGCGCGAACCGAAAACGTTTTCAGTCCATTGGCATTCAATTCGAGCATTTGTGGAGGACGGATGACAGGGCGTATTCGGGGCGTGGTGGTGATGGCCTGTGCCACGGCGGTGGTGGCCGGGACACTCATGACCACCGCGTTAGCGAGCGGCAGCGTGGCGCCACAGGCGGACCCGTTGCTGTCATTGAACAAACCGGTGACGGCGTCGTCCTCGGGCGGATGTTGCGCACCGGCGAACGCGGTGGACGGCAACTCGGCGACGCGCTGGGCGAGCCTGGCCGGCGTCGATCCGCAGTGGATCTACGTCGATCTCGGTGCCACCGCTCATGTCAGCCGGGTCCGCCTGCAGTGGGACCTGTCGTGCGCGACCGCGTACGAGATCGACACGTCGAACGACCATGTCAACTGGACGAAGATCTTCGCGACGTCCACCGGCAAGGGCGGCGTCGAGGACCTGACGACGCTCGACGGCACCGGCCGGTTCGTACGGATGTTCGGCACCAAACGCTGCCGCGCCGACGCGAGCCATGGCTATTCGCTGCAGGAGTTCGGCGTCTTCGGCACGACCGGCGACACGACGCCGCCGACCCCGCCAGGCACCCCGACCCTGGTGAGCGACACGTCGAGCAGCATCACCGTGGCGTGGACCGCCTCAACCGACAACGTCGGCGTGACCGGCTACGACGTCTTCCACGACGGCCAACTCTGCCAAACCGTCAGTGGCACAACACTTACCGGCAGCTGCACCAACCTGAGTCCGAACACGCAGTACGGCATGTTCATCAACGCGCTCGACGCGGCCGGCAACATCTCCCAGGCGAGCGGCACGCTGCTGGTGACAACTCCGCCGTCGGACGACCACACCCCGCCGACCCAGCCGACCAACGTGCACACCACGGCGGTCACCAACAACAGCATCAGCCTGGCGTGGACCGCGTCCACCGACAACGTCGGCGTCACCAGCTACCGGGTCGACAACGTCGTGAACGGCGTCGCGACCAAACTCGGCACGTCGAACGGGAACACGCCGAGCGCGTCGCTGGACAGCCTCGCGCCGAGCACGACGTTCCACCTACAGGTGACGGCCCTTGACGCGAACGGCAACCAGAGCACGCCGAGCGCACCCCTGCTCGACGTGACCACCGCCGCCGGCACGAACTGCACGCCGGCCCAGGGCGTCTGCGCGGCCACCCAGGTCGGCAAGGACGACGACGTGGTCTGGGGTCTGGTCACGCTGCCGGACGGCACGATCCTGTTCAACGAGCGGAACGTGTTCGACATCATTCACCTCGATCCCAAGACCGGCGCGAAGAAGTCCATCGGCACCGTGCCCAACGTGCAGGCCACCGACGGTGAGGGCGGCCTGACCGGCCTGGAGATCAACCCGGTCAGCTTCCCGACCGACCACTGGCTCTACATCATGCACACGTCGCCGACGGACAACCGGATCGTGCGCATCAAGTACGACCCGACCACCGACACGCTGACCACCGGCACCGAGCAGATCCTGTTGACCGGCATCGCGCGCAACAAGTTCCACGACGGCGGCCGGCTGCGCTTCAGCCCGGACGGCAAGTTCCTGTTCGCCGGCACCGGTGACGCCGAGGTCGGCGCCAACGCGCAGAACACCAGCAGCCTCAACGGAAAGGTGCTGCGGATCAACCCGGACGGCACCATCCCGCCGGACAACCCGTTCCACAACGCGGTCTGGAGCTTCGGCCACCGCAACGTGCAGGGGCTGGCGTTCGACGCCGAGGGCCGGCTGTGGGAGCAGGAATTCGGCAACAACATCCAGGACGAGACCAACCTCATCGTGAAGGGTGGCAACTACGGCTGGCCGGCCTGCGAGGGCACGGCAGGTTCCTGCAACAACCCCGCGTTCATCGCGCCGAAGATGACCTATCCGGTGGCACTGGCCTCGTGCAGCGGCATCACCATCATCCGCGAGTTCCTGTACGTGGCATGCGAACGCGGCACCCGGCTCTACCGCGAACAGATCAGCGGCAGCAGCCTGATCAACGTGCGGCAGTTCTTCGTCGGCACGTTCGGCCGGCTGCGCACGGTCGAGCCGGCACCGGACGGCGGCATGTGGATGGCGACGTCCAACGGCGGTGACAAAGGCAGCGTTCCGCACAGCAGCAACAACATCATCTTCCATGTGACAGTTTCTTAACCCTTTCGCACGGCCGGTGTCCCGCCCTCACGCGGAGGGCGGGACACTTGCCGTGTGCGTGACGGCCGCACCGTCCGCATAGGCCTGCGCGACGGTGGCCCGGTCGAACGCCCGCCATGTCGTCGCCGACACGATCACGGCGACCACGAAACCCACCCAGTACGGCGCCGTCAGGCCGAACCTGGTGGCGACGACACCGCCGAGCAGCGCGCCGAAACAGTTGCCGCCGGCCGCGATGAACAGGGTCGTGCTGCCGACCCGGCCCAGCA
>DATBCR010000700.1:0-6723 GCA_036270375.1 Pseudonocardiaceae bacterium
CAGGGCAGGTTACCCACGTGTTACTCACCCGTTCGCCGCTCGTGTACCCCGAAGGGCCTTACCGCTCGACTTGCATGTGTTAAGCACGCCGCCAGCGTTCGTCCTGAGCCAGGATCAAACTCTCCAATAACGAATGTTTGAAACCTGAGCACCAGACATGATCTGGCACATCATTTTCTAACCTCAAAGGAACCCTTAGACAGGGTTCTACTCAATGCTCTACTAGCATTATCGGCACACTGTTGAGTTCTCAAAGAACACACGCACACCGTCACACACCACCCACCAACAGGCAGCGCACGAAGCGGGGCTGACGTTAGATCTGAAGCTGGATGAGCAGTGGCCCGCGCGGTCCGCCTCAGGAGGCTTCGCATCGCTGGACTTCGCTCTGTTGGGACCGCCCACTCTACCACGTCGTGGGAGCTTGGTTCGCGGACCCTAGCGCCACCCGGTTCCGGTCACCTTTCGGCTTCCGAGCCCGTATTGCGCTGGCAGACGTAAAGTTACGCGGCTGAGAACGGGAAGTCAAATCGCGCCCCAGCAAGCCCGACACGGGGAGTAAACGCAGGTCAACCACCCTGTGTCGGGTTAGGTCAAAGCTAGCTCACCAGCCTGACCCCCGCAGTGTGACGCTTGCCACGGCGAAGCACAAGCCATCCGCCGTCCAGCAGGTCGGTGCCGCTCGGCTGCCATGCCTCGTCGGTGACCTTCCTGTTGTTCACGTACGCGCCGCCCTCCTTCACCGCCCGACGCCCCGCGCTCTTGGTGTCCACCAACTGGCTCGCGACCAGCAGGTCGACGATGGTGGCGCCGTCGCCGAGCCGTGCCTCGCCGGTCGGGACCTCGGCCATCACGGCGGCAAGGGTCGCCGCGCTCAGCTCCCGCAGCTCGCCCCGGCCGAACAGGGCCTGGCTGGCGGCGATCACCCGATCGGTCTCAGTCTCGCCGTGCAGCATCGTGGTGGCCGCCCTGGCGAGCACCTGTTGTGCGGCCCTGGCCGCCGGCTGGGACACGGTGCGCTCGGCCAGGTCGTCGATCTCCTCGCGGGACAGGTCGGTGAAGATCTTGAGGTAGGCGACCACGTCCTTGTCGTCCGCGTTGACCCAGAACTGGAAGAAGGCGTACGGGCTGGTCAGCGCGGGGTCGAGCCAGATGGAGCCGGTCTCGGTCTTGCCGAACTTGGTGCCGTCGGCCTTGGTCACCAGTGGGGTGGCCACGAGGTGCATGGACTTGCCGGTCACCCGGTGGATCAGGTCGACACCGCTGGTCAGGTTGCCCCACTGGTCGCTGCCGCCGGTCTGCATGGTGCAGCCGTGCCTGCGGTGCAGTTCGAGGAAGTCGTACGCCTGGAGCAACTGGTAGCTGAACTCGGTGAAGCTGATGCCGGATTCGGACGCCAGTCGAGTGCTGATCGCCTCCTTCTCCAGCAGCCGGTTCACCCTGAAGTGTTTGCCGATGTCACGCAGGAAGTCGATCGCGGACAGCGGGGCGGTCCAGTCCAGGTTGTTGACCATGGTGGCCGCGTTGGGTCCGGTGAAGTCGAGGAACGGTTCGATCTGGGCACGGATGCGGCCGACCCACTCGGCCACCACTTCGGGTGAATTGAGTACACGTTCGGCGGTCGGGCGGGGGTCGCCGATCAAGCCGGTGGCGCCGCCGACCAGGCCGAGCGGGCGGTGGCCGGCCCGCTGGAACCGGCGCAGCGTCAGGATCTGCACCAGGTTGCCGAGGTGCAGGCTGGCCGCGGTCGGATCGAATCCGCAGTACAGCGTGAGTGGGCCGGCGTCGAGATCCCGGCGCAGCGCGTCGAGGTCGGTGGACAGCGCGATCAGGCCGCGCCAGGACAGTTCGTCGAGGATGTGCTCACTCACGCCGTCCATTGTCGCCGATGACCACACGTCGTTTTCCGCCCCTACGGTATGTGCTGACCGCGGGCGAGCCGGCCACCCACCAGCGCCACGGCACCTCCATCGCGGTGGCGACGCCGACCCGGGGACCGGTACGCACGGCGTCGTCCGGCACGGGATCGCCGGCGTACAGCCGAACCGGGGACGACGGGTCGGTGAGGTCGAGGCCGTTGGCGGACCGGTCGAGGTCGAGCACAGATGTGAGGCGGGCCGGGCCGCGGGCGAGTTCGGCGTCGCTGCGGGAGGCCGGGCGGCGGTGGCGTGCGGTCTCGGTGCCGCTGATCACCTCGCCCGCCCGCAGCAGCACGGCGCCCGCGACGCCGTCGGTGGCTGCGACCACGTTGGCGCAGAAGTGCATGCCGTAGACGAAGTAGACGTAGAGGTGGCCGGCCGGGCCGAACATCACGGCGTTGCGGTCGGTCCGGCCGCGGTAGCAGTGTGACGCCGGGTCGTCCGTGCCGCGATACGCCTCGACCTCGACGAGCCGGACCGTCACGGGCTCGGCGTGGGGGACGTCGGCGACCAGCACGCAGCCGAGCAGTAATCGGGCCGCCTGCAACGGGTCGACGGCTAGTTCTGCCCGGGTTATTTGATGCGCGACGTTTGTCACGTGCCGGGTGCCGTCTCGGCCCACTCGCGTGCCTGCCTTGCTCGTTCGACGAGTCGGACCAGCTGCGCGGCCACGCTGTGCGGTGCCGTGCCGTTGTAGCCGTCCCGGGAGGAGATCGATCCGCGCACGGTGAGCACGGTACGCACCTCGCCCGTCAGTTCCGGCAGCACACCGGCGAACTCGTCGTCGGTGAGTTCGTCCAGGCCGATTCCACGTGTTTCTGCCAGCCGGACGCACTCGCCGGCCGCCTCGTGGGCCACCCGGAACGGCACTCCCTTGCGTACCAGCCATTCCGCGATGTCGGTGGCCAGCGTGAAGCCCGCCGGTGCGAGCTCGGCCATCCGGTCGGTGTCGAACCGGAGCGTGGCGAGCATGCCGGCCATCGCGGGGAGCAGGAGTTCCAGTTGCTCGACCGAATCGAACAACGGCTCCTTGTCCTCTTGCAGGTCCCGGTTGTAGGCGAGCGGCTGGGCTTTCAGGGTGGCCAGGAGTCCGGTGAGATTGCCGATCAAACGACCAGTTTTGCCCCTTGTCAGTTCGGCCACGTCCGGGTTCTTCTTCTGCGGCATGATCGAACTGCCGGTCGCCCACGCGTCGTCGAGTACGGCGTAGCGGAATTCGGCCGTTGTCCAGATGATCACTTCCTCGGCGATCCTGGACAGGTTCACGCCGAGCATGGCGAAGCAGAACGCGGCCTCGGCGGCGAAGTCGCGGGATGCCGTGCCGTCGATGGAGTTCTCGACCGGTCCATCGAAACCGAGTTCCTTGGCCACCTCGGTCGGGTCGAGGCCGAGCGAGGAGCCGGCGAGGGCGCCCGATCCGTACGGCGAGAACGCGGTCCGACCGTCCCAATCGGACAGTCGGGACACGTCTCGCAGCAGCGACTGGGCGTGCGCCAACAGGTGGTGCGCGAGCAGGACCGGCTGGGCGTGCTGGAGGTGGGTACGGCCGGGCAGGGCGGCGTCCGGGTGCGCTTTCGCGTGTCCGACAAGGGCTTCCACGACGTCCAGGGTGCCGGCGGCGACCCGGCGCGCGGCGTCCCGCAGCCACATCCGGAACAGGGTGGCCACCTGGTCGTTGCGGGAGCGGCCGGCGCGCAGCCGGCCGCCCAGTTCGTCGCCGGCCCGTTCGAGCAGGCCGCGTTCGAGTGCGGTGTGCACGTCCTCGTCGGCGACGGTCGGCCGGAACGCCCCGGACACCACGTCGGCGTCCAGGGTATCCAGAGCCGTCAGCATTCGGTCCAGGTCAACGGAAGTCAGCAGGCCCGCGTGGTGCAGTGCCCGCGCGTGCGCCCGTGAGCCCGCGATGTCGTAGCGCGCCAGCCGCCAGTCGAAGTGGGTCGACGCGGACAGCGCCGCCATCGCGTCGGCGGGTCCGGACGTGAACCGGCCACCCCACAGGGCAACAGGCTGCTGTCCGTTGTGGACCGACATAGCAGGGTTATCCGTTCTGCTTGGCGCGTTTGGCGGCGATCTTGCTTGGCAGGCCCCACAGCTGGATGAAGCCCTTGGCGAGCGACTGGTCGAACGTGTCGCCATCGTCATAGGTCGCCAGGTTGAAGTCGTACAGCGACTGGTCGCTGCGCCGGCCGGTGACCACGGCGCGGCCGCCGTGCAGGGTCAGCCGGATCTCGCCGGACACGTGGTCCTGCGTGCTGGCGATGAACGTGTCCAGCGCGTCCTTCAGCGGGGAGAACCACAGGCCGTCGTAGACGAGTTCGCCCCAGCGCTGTTCGACGGTCCGCTTGAACCGGGCAAGGTCGCGCTCCAGCGTGACGTTCTCCAGTTCCTGGTGCGCGGTGATCAGCGCGAGCGCGCCGGGTGCCTCGTAGACCTCGCGGCTCTTGATGCCGACGAGCCGGTCCTCGACCATGTCCAACCGGCCGACGCCCTGGCCGCCGGCCCGCCGGTTCAGCTCGGTGATCGCCTGCAGGACGGTGACGGTCTCGCCGTCGATGGCCACCGGCACGCCACGGTCGAACGTGATGACCAGTTCGTCCGGGTCGCGCGGGACGGACGGATCGGCCGTGTAGGAGTACACGTCCTCGATCGGCGCGTTCCAGATGTCTTCCAGGAAGCCGGTTTCGACCGCGCGGCCCCACACGTTCTGGTCGATCGAGTACGGCGAGCGCTTGTTCACGTCGATCGGCAGGTGGCGGTCCTCGGCCCAGCGGATGGCCTTCTCGCGGGTCCACGCGTAGTCCCGGACCGGCGCGACGACCTTCAGTTCCGGTGCCAGCGCGCCGATCCCGACCTCGAACCGGACCTGGTCGTTGCCCTTGCCGGTGCAGCCGTGCGCGACGGTGGTGGCGTCGTACTGGACCGCGGCCGCCACCAAGTGCTTGACGATCACCGGCCGGGACAACGCGGACACCAGTGGGTAGCGGTCCATGTAGAGGGCGTTGGCCTGCAGCGCGGGCAGGCAATACTGCTCGGCGAACTCGTCCGTGGCGTCCGCGACGACGGATTCCACGGCGCCGCATTCCAGCGCCCGCTTGCGGATGGTGTCCAGATCCTCGCCGCCCTGGCCGACGTCGACGGCCACCGCGACGACTTCGGCGTCGGTCTCCTTGGCGATCCACCCGATGGCGACGGACGTGTCCAGCCCGCCGGAATAGGCGAGTACGACCCGCTCGGTCATTTCGTGTTCTCCTTGTTCATTGCGCACCTTCGGGACTGGCCGGACGGCCGGCCATGGTGGTGAAGCGGTCGGCGAGTTCGATGCCGCTGATCGGCTCACGCGCGATGACCATCACCGTGTCGTCACCGGCGATGGTGCCGACCACTTCGTGCAGGGCGGCCCGGTCGATGGCGCTGGCGAGGAACTGCGCCGCACCGGGCGGGGTGCGCAGCACCATCAGGTTGGCCGAACCGTCCGCGGACACCAGCAGTTCGCCGAGCAGGCGCGCGAGCCGGGACGTGCCGCCCTGCACGCCACGCACCGGGCTGCCGTCCTCCGGGATCACGTAGACCGGGGCGCCGCCGTCCGCGCCGCGAAGTTTCACGGCGCCGAGTTCGTCCAGGTCGCGGGACAGGGTCGCCTGCGTGACGTCGACGCCTTCCGCTGCGAGCAGCTTGGCCAGCTCGGTCTGGCTGCGGATCGCCATGCGGGACACCAGTTCCACGATCCGCGCCTGGCGGGCGACCCGGGTGGCGGCTGCGGTCGTCATGGCCGTTCCAGCAACCAGGCGAGCAGCGCTTTCTGCGCGTGCAAACGGTTTTCGGCCTCGTCCCAGACCGCGCTCGCCGGGCCGTCGAGGACGTCGTCGGTGATCTCCCAGCCGCGGTGCGCCGGCAGGCAGTGCAGCACGATCGCGCCGGGCGCGGCACGTGCCAGCAGTTCGGCGTTGACCTGCAGTGGGCGGAACGGGCTGATCCGGTCCCGGCCGTCGTTCTCCTGGCCCATCGACGTCCACGCGTCGGTGACCAGCACGTCGGCGCCGTCCACCGCGGCGTGCGGGTCGGCGAACAGGGCCACACTGCCGCCGGTGTCCACGGCCCGGTGCTTCGCGTCCAGGAGTACGTCCGGGTGCGGCTGGAACCCGGCCGGCGAGACGATCCGGACGTGCAGGCCGGCCGTCGTGCCGCCGAGGAGCATCGAGTGCGCCACGTTGTTCGCGCCGTCACCGAGATACGTCAGAGTGAGGCCGGCGAGCCGACCGTGCCGTTCCCGGATGGTCTGCAGGTCCGCGAGCACCTGGCACGGGTGGAACTCGTCGGTGAGCGCGTTGATCACCGGCACCGAGGACACCGATGCCATCGTGACGATCCGTGGCTGCGCGAAGGTCCGCCACACCACGGCGTCCACGTACCGGGACAGGACGCGGGAGGTGTCCTCGATGGTCTCCTCGCGGCCCAACTGCATGGTGCGGCCGTCCACGATCACCGGGTGGCCGCCGAGCTGGTGGATGCCGACGTCGAAGGAAAGCCTTGTGCGGGTGGAGTTCTTCTCGAAGATCGCGGCCACCGACTTGCCGGCGAGCACCGGGTAGCCGAGCGGGTCGGCCTTCATGTCGACGGCCAGATCGAGCACCTCGGCCTGTTCTCCCGGATCGAGGTCGTCATCCCGCAGGAAATGGCGTGGCATGTGTCAGCCCTCCTCCCCCGCCGCGTCAAGGGCGGCGGGCAGTGCCGCGACGAAGTCGGTGGCCTGCTGGTGATCGACGACCAGCGGCGGGGCGAGGCGCAGCACGTCCGGCTGCACCGG
>DATBCR010000701.1:0-1732 GCA_036270375.1 Pseudonocardiaceae bacterium
GGCCGTACGCGCGGTCGGACAGGGCGGGGCAGGTAATGACGACCGGCGAGCTACCAGGTCGGCGAGCTGTCAGGTCACAGAACCACCTCGCTGCGCTCGGAGGTCTGCGACCAACGTCCCTGTGACACTGGCTCCCTCGCAAGCTCGGTCACAGGATGGCGCGCAGTTGCGGCGCGATGCCGGCGATGCGGTCGAGCACGGCGTTCACGAACCGGGGTGAGTCGTCCGTGGACAGGGACTTGACCAGTGCCACAGCCTCGTCGATGACAACGGCGGCGTCCGTCGCGTCCGGCGCCCACAGCAGCTCGTACAGGCCGAGGCGCAACACGGCGCGGTCCACTGCGGGCATCCGGGGCACGGACCAACCCTCCGAATGCTCCGTGAGAATCCCGTCGATCCGCTCGCGGTTCGCGGTGACGCCCTCGACCAACGTGATCGTGTAGTCCCGCATGGGTTGCAGATCCGGCGCCCCGGTCCGCTCGGCAAGCAGGCCGACGGCGTCGACGCCGCGGATGTCGGCCTCGTACAGGATGTCGACGGCACGCTTGCGAGCCTTGCGCCGCGTCCCGCCAAGCGAACGGCGGCCATCGGCGCCGGGCCGGTCAGGCGTTGACACGGCCCAGGTACCGCCCGTCGCGGGTGTCCACCTTCACCTTCTCGCCGGTACTGACGAACAGCGGCACCTGGATCTCCGCACCGGTCTCCAGGATGGCCGGCTTGGTGCCGCCGGTGGAGCGGTCGCCCTGCAGGCCGGGGTCGGTGTGCTGGATGATCAGCTCGACCGAGGTGGGCAGTTCCACGTACAGCGGGACGCCCTCGTGCGTGGCGACCATCGCGGACTGGTTCTCCAGCAGGTAGTCCGCGCCGTCGCCGACGGTCTCCCTCGGCACGGTGAGCTGGTCGTAGGTGTCCGTGTCCATGAACACGAAATCGGTGCCGTCCAGGTACAGGTAGGTCATCTCGCGGCGGTCGACGGTCGCGGTGTCGACCTTGGTGCCGGCGTTGAACGTCCGGTCCACCACCTTGCCGGTCAGCACGTGCTTCAGCGTCGTGCGCACAAAAGCGCCACCCTTGCCCGGCTTGACGTGCTGAAACGAGACGACGGTCCAGAGCTGGCCGTCCAGGTTCAGGACCAGGCCGTTCTTCAGGTCGTTGGTGGTGGCCACGGCGGTAGCTTCTCCTGTTGCGAGATGGGTGGACGTGCGGGACCTACCGGCCGCGCTACACGACCACGAGTTCCTTGGTGGTCAGGGTCAACAACTCGGGACTCTGTCCGTCGCGCACCACGAGCGTGTCCTCGATCCGGACTCCGCCGCGGCCCACGAGGTACACCCCGGGTTCGACGGTGACCGCCATGCCAGCGGCGAGTCTACCGGCACCGGTCTTGGCCAACGAGGGAGCCTCGTGGATCTCCAGCCCGACGCCGTGCCCGAGGCCGTGCAGGAACTGCTCGCCGTAGCCGGCGTCCTCGATCACGTCGCGGGCGGCGCGGTCGACGTCCTTGACGTCCGCGCCCGGCGTGAGCGCGGCCCGACCCGCCGCCTGTGAGCGCGCGACGAGGTCGTAGATCTCGCGTTGCCAGTCGGCGGGTCGGCCGAGCACGAGGGTTCTCGTCATGTCGGAGTGGTAGCCGTCGACGAGGGCGCCGAAGTCCAGCTTCACGAAGTCGCCCGCTCGCAGGACGGCGTCGGTCGGGCGGTGGTGCGGGATCGCGGAGTTCGCGCCGGTGGCG
>DATBCR010000702.1:0-1944 GCA_036270375.1 Pseudonocardiaceae bacterium
AGGGCCGCGTCCGGACCGGACAGTCCCCATGCCCGGACCAGTTTCCGGACGGTGACGCCCTCCTCGACGGCCGGGACCACGAGACTCCCGGACCACCGGCCCGCCGACGAGTACCCGATCCGGACCGTGCCCGCGCTGTCCGGCCGCACCCGGACGACAAGGCCGGCAGCGACCTGGTCGTCCGCGGTGGCTGCCGGCGCGAAGAATCTGCCGAGGTAGTCCTGGACATGACCGGGGGCATCGACGAGCACCACCGTACCGGCCATGTCGTAGCCGCACTCGTATGCGAGCCGCGCCGGTCCGGCCGACCGCCCGTCCCGCCGCCACCACGCGGTCACGTCCCCGCCAGCCGATCGACAACAGGCGCGACGGCACCGAACGCGCCCGCCTGCACCACGTAGTAGGAGATCCCCATGCACTCGCGGCGTTCGCGCAGCCGGTCGGACACATCCGCAACGGACCCGACCATCGCCGTCGTCAGGTGCCGGAGCCGGTCGACACCGATCCCCCAGCGGTCGGCCACCCGCGCCGCAGCCGACTCGTCGCGCCCGATCGCCACCAAACCGTCGAGTACCAGGAGTTGACGCTCCACATCGGCGTCCCGTGTGCCGGCCGCTGCGGCGACCCAGCCGGCCCGCTGCCGGAACAGGGCCGCATCCGCCGCGTCCACATAGGACGACGATGTGAAACGGCCTGCCGGCAGCGCGACATCCAGCGCGGCGACGTCGGCGCGCCGGCCGGCCAGTGACAGCACACGTCGTGATCCCCCGCCGATCAGCAGCTTCGGGCGCTCCCGGGCCGGGCGCGGCATGGCGACCACGTCCGTGAGGTCGTAATAACGGCCGTGGTAGGAGAAGATCTCCTTGGACCAGAACAGTTCCAGGATGTCCACCCACTCGGTGAGGCGCTCGACCCGTTCGCCGGCCGGTGCCATCGCCACACCGGACCGCACGGCGTCCGAGCCGAGCCAGCCCGCGCCAAGGCCGAGTTCGAACCGGCCCGCCGACAACAGGTCCAGCGTCGCGGCCTCCTTCGCGAGGACAACCGGGTTCCGCTGGACGGTGTTGATCACCAGCGTGCCAAGGGTGAGCCCGGGAGCCGCATCGAGCGCGGCGGCCAGCGCCACCATCGGCGCCCACTGGCGGCCGAGATGGTCCGGCACGACCACCGTCGAATAGCCGAGGTCCGCGATCCGGGCGACCGTGTCCCGCCACGTTCGAAGGTCGGTCGCGGCGCTGAGCTGGACCCCGAACCGGAAGCGCCTCATCGCACGCCTCGCACGAGTTCGTGAAGTTCGCTGAGTCCGTCGAGTTCGTCGGCGGAGGGCTGCCAGCACGCCGCCGTCACGTTCTCGTGGACATGCCGGGCCGTTGTCGCGCCGACCAACACACCGGTCACCGCGGGATGGCGGAGCACCGCCGCGATGGCCACCTCCAGCAGCGACCGGCCGAGGCGTTGCGCCGCCGCGCGTTCGAGCGCGCGCACGGCGGCGATCGTGTCCGGGCCGAGGTGACGCCGGTTGGCGGTCCTGGCGACGGTCGACCGCTCGGATCGGGTGGACGCGCCGGTCAGCAGGCCACCCGCGAGCGGGAAGTAGGCGAGGAAGCCGAGCCCGAGTGCCGAGCAGGCGGGCAGGCTGTCCGTCGCCGCTTTCGGTCGCAGGACGTTGTACTCGTTCTGCACGGCGACGAAGCCACGCAGTCCCTCGTCTGCCGCGATGCCGGCGGCTGTCGTGATCTGGTCGCCGGAAACGTTGCTGCAGCAGGCGAAGCGCACTTTGCCCTCGGCCGTCAGGTCGTCCAGCGTGCCGAGGATCTCCGCCCACGGCGTCATCGGGTCGGGGGCGTGCTGGTGATACAGATCGACATGGTCGGTGCCGAGGCGACGTAGGCTCCCGTCCAGCTCGATTCGGATCTGGCCGGGCGACGCGGTCGGTCGCCCGGC
>DATBCR010000703.1:0-10968 GCA_036270375.1 Pseudonocardiaceae bacterium
CTCTGGGCGACCGTCTACCAGGACGACGACGAGGCCCTCGAACTCTGGCACAGCGTCTCCGGCCTGCCCTACGACCGGATCCAGCGGCGCGGCGGCGAGGACAACTTCTGGGACATGGGCGTGCCCGGCCCGTGCGGCCCGTGCTCGGAGATCTACTTCGACCGCGGCCCGGAATACGGTCGGGACGGCGGCCCGGAGGCGGACGAGGACCGGTTCCTCGAAATCTGGAACCTGGTGTTCATGCAGGACATCCGAGGCGAGCTGAGCCCCAAGAAGGGCCACCCCGTGATCGGTGAGCTGCCGGCCAAGAACATCGACACCGGCATGGGTGTCGAGCGGGTGGCGACCGTGCTGCAGGGCGTGGACAACGTCTACGAGACCGACCTGCTGCGCAACGTGATCACCAAGGCGGAGCAGCTCTCCGGCCGCCGCTACGGCGCGGACAAGACCGATGACGTGCGCTTCCGGGTGATCGCCGACCACGCGCGCAGCGGCGTGATGCTGATCGGCGACGGCGTGACGCCCGGCAACGAGTCGCGCGGCTACGTGCTGCGCCGGCTGCTGCGCCGGATCGTGCGCTCCGCGCGCCTGCTGGGCGTGCACGAGCCGGTGCTCGGCGAGTTCACGGCCGTCGTCCGTGACGAGATGGGACCGTCCTACCCCGAGCTGATCACCGACTTCGGCCGCATCGAGTCGGTCGCCAGGAACGAGGAGGAGGCGTTCCTGGCCACGCTGACCAGCGGCTCGCGGATCTTCGACCTCGCCGTCGACGACACCCGCAAAACCGGCGCCACGGTACTGCCCGGCGACAAGGCGTTCCAGCTGCACGACACGTACGGCTTCCCGATCGACCTCACCCTGGAAATGGCGTCCGAGCAGGGCCTCACCGTCGACGAGGACGGCTTCCGGCGGCTGATGGCCGAACAACGGCAGCGGGCGAAGACGGACGCGGCCAAGCGCAAAACAGGTCACGGCGACCGCACGGTCTACCGCGAACTACTCGAACTCGGCGCGACCGACTTCACCGGTTACCAGGAACTGGCCACCGAAGCGGTGGTGCGCGGCGTGATCCGGGACGGCGAGCGGGTGCGCGCGGCGGTCGAGGGCGAGATCGTCGAGGTGGTGCTGGACCGCACGCCGCTGTACGCGGAGTCCGGCGGCCAGGACAGCGACGCGGGCGTCATCACCGCGGCCGGGCTGGACCTGGAAGTGCTCGACGTGCAGAAGGTGGCCCGCAAGCTGTGGGTGCACCAGGTCCGGGTGCGCGGCGGCGAGGTGGCCGAGGGACAGCACGTGCTGGCGCAAGTCGACCCGGAGTGGCGAATCGGTGCGCGCCAAGGACATTCCGGCACGCACGTGGTGCACGCGGCGCTGCGGCAGGTGCTCGGCCCGAACGCGCTGCAGAGCGGCTCCTACAACAAGCCCGGCTACCTGCGGCTCGACTTCGCTTGGCAGGGCGGGCTTTCGCCTGCGACGCGCAGCGAGATCGAGGAGGTCGCGAACCTCGCGGTGCGCAAGGACCTGCCGGTCCGGGTGGTCTACACCACGATCCCGGGTGCGCAGGAACTCGGCGCGCTCGCGCTGTTCGGCGAGACGTACGACGAGACGGTCCGGGTGGTCGAGATCGGCGGCCCGTGGTCGCGGGAGCTGTGCGGTGGCACGCATGTCGAGCACTCGTCGCAGATCGGGCCGGTCGCGGTGATCGGCGAGTCGTCGATCGGTTCTGGGGTGCGCCGGGTCGAGGCGTACGTCGGCATGGAGGCGTTCCAGTTCCTGGCGACCGAGCGGGCGCTGGTGCAGAACCTGGCCGGCATGCTGAAAGTTCCGGACGCGGAGGTGCCCGGCCGGGTCGAGGCGCTCGTCGAGCGGCTGCGCGTGGCGGAGAAGGAACTGGAGCGGCTGCGCGCGGAGCGGTTGCTGTCCTCGGCCGGTGCGCTTGCGGACGGCGCGGACGACGTGCACGGCTTGGCGCTGGTCGCGACGGCGGTGCCGGATGGCGTGCGCGGCAACGACTTGCGCACGCTGGCCGGCGAGGTGCGCAACCGGCTCGGTGCCCGGCCCGGTGTGGTCGCGCTGTTCTCCACCGAGGACGACAAGGTCAACTTCGTGGTGGCGACCACGGCCAGCGGTCGCGACAGGGGGCTCGCGGCGGGCAAGCTGGTGCCGTCGTTCGCGCCGGCGATCGACGCGCGCGGCGGCGGCAAGCCGGACCTCGCGCAGGGCGGCGGCACCCGTCCTGCGGGTGTGGCGGACGCGATTTCCGGGCTGCGTACCGAAATCGCCCGGCTCGCCAAGCCATGACGGCGGGTTCGCCCGGCTTGGTGGCGGGCAGCTGTCGGGTGACGCGGAGGAGCGAACACTGGCACGTGTGAAGCGGGGTCGGCAGGGCGGCGGGGCGGTCGGGCGTGGTCCGGACCGCCCCGGTGTCGATGACCCCGGACGGGGGAGGCGTCTTGGGGTCGATGTCGGCTCTGTCCGGGTCGGTGTTGCCCTCAGTGATCCCGGCCCGGTTTTGGCTACGCCACTCGTTACCCTGTCGAGGGATGCGCGAGGTGGTAGAGATCTCCACCAGCTCGCGGCCCTCGTCGAGGAGCATGAGGTGGTCGAGGTGGTGGTTGGCTTGCCAAGAACGCTGGCCGGCAGACTCGCGGTCCCGGTACGCCTCGCCGACGAGCGACTGACCACGGTCACCGCGTCCCGGATGCTCAGCCAGCGCGGTGTAAGAGCCAGTCAGCAGCGGGCCGTCATCGACCAGGCGGCCGCCGTGGAGATCCTGCAGGCCTGGCTGGACGGCCGTGCCGCGGCGCTGGCCCGGTCCGCGGGCGGCGATCCGACCGACGAGGTGACCTCGTGACAGATGGTCTCGACCTGTTCGACAACGTGTCCGAGAACGATCACGGCTCGCGCAGGCGGCCGAGCCGTGGCCGGCAGGCACCGGTCCGGCGGCGCAAGCGGCGCGGCCTCAAGTGGACCATCGTGCTGGTCCTGGTGCTGGTGATCGCCGGCGGTGCGTACTTCGGTATTCGCCAGTTCGCCGGCTTCGGCATCTACCCGGACTATTCCGGCTCGGGCGACAAGAGCGTGGTGTTCCAGGTGAACTCCGGCGACACGGCCACCGACATCGGCAACAACATGCTGCGGGCCGGGGTCGTCAAGAGCACCGCGGCTTTCGTCAAGGTGGCCAAGGGCAGCGACCAGGTCGGCAACGTGCAGCCCGGTTTCTACGTGCTGCGGGAACACATGTCCGCATCGGCCGCGCTTGCGGCACTCGTCGACCGGCACAGCCGCGTCGGCCTGCTGGAGATCAAGAGCGGCTGGCAGCTCGACGACACGACGAGCACGGCGGGCAAGGTGACGCCCGGAATTCTGTCCCGGATCGCCACCGCGAGTTGCGCCACCCTCAACGGCACCAAGGCGTGTCTTACCGTGGCCGGCCTGCGGGCCGCCATCGCCGGCACCGACCCGGCCGCCCTCGGCATGCCGGTCTGGGCCATTCCGTCCGCGAAGGGCGCCGATCAGAAACACCGGTTCGAGGGCATGATCATGCCCGGCGTCTACAACCTGAAGCCGGGCGAGACCGCAACACAGACGCTCAAGCGGATCATGGACCAGTCCTCGATCGCGTTGCAGGCAGCGGGTCTGCCGTCGGCGAACCAGCAGAGCACCGGTTTCTCGCCATACCAGATCCTCACCCTCGCGTCCATTGTGGAGCGTGAGTCGGGCACGACGGCGGACATGCCGAAGATCGCCCGCGTGTTCTTCAACCGTCTGCAGCAAGGAATGGACCTGCAGTCGGACGCGACCGTCGACTACGCGCTCGACCGCCCGATGGTGGCCACCGCGCCCGCCGACCGGCCAGGCGCCGGCGCCTACGACACCTACAACATCTCGGGCCTGCCGCCGACCCCGGTGTCCAGCCCGAGTTCGGCCGCGATCCAGGCCGCGACTCAGCCGGCCGCCGGCACGTGGCTGTTCTTCGTGGTGTGCCAAAAGAACGGCTCGTCCTGCTTCGCGACGAACCTGGCCGACCACAACAAGAATGTGCAGCTGGCACACAACAATGGCGTCTTCTGACCCGATCGGCCCGCACCGGGCCGCCATCGTCGGCTCGCCCGTCGCGCACTCGCTGTCCCCGGTGCTGCACGGCGCCGCCTACCGGGCCCTCGGCCTGACCCACTGGACGTACGAACGGTTCGACTGCCCGGCCGACCAACTGCCCGCCCTGGTCGCCGGCTTGTCCTCGGCATGGGCCGGCTTGTCGGTCACCATGCCGGACAAGCGGGCCGCACTGGCGATCGCCGACGAGCGAACCGAACGGGCCGTCGCGGTCGGCGCGGCGAACACCCTCGCCCGACGGCCGGACGGCGGCTGGCGAGCCGACTGCACGGACGTGGCGGGCGTGACGGGCGCACTCACCGCGGCCGGCGGCTACCGACCCGTCCCCGACGCCACCGGACTGGTTCTCGGGGCCGGCGGCACGGCGGCCGCCGCACTCGCCGGCCTGGCCGAACTCGGTGTCAGCACAGTGATCCTTGTGGTGCGAGAGCCGGCGAGAGCCACCGAGACGGCGGCCACGGCCGAACGACTCGGCATCCGTCTGGACATCCGCCGATGGTCCGACACCGACCTGCGCGCATCAGCGGCCGACGCGGCCGTAGTCGTGAGCACGGTGCCGGCGGCAGCCGTCGCCCCACACGTCGACGAACTGGCCGAAGCACCCTGCCTGCTGGACGTCATCTACCACCCGTGGCCGACCCCGCTCGCCGATGCCGTGCACCGCAACGGCAGCCGCCTCGCCACCGGCCTGGACATGTTGCTGCACCAGGCTTTCGACCAGGTCGAACAGTTCACGGCACATAAAGCCCCGCGCACCGCGATGCGAGACGCACTCCGTGCAGCGACCGGCGACACGCTGCCGTTGCCGTTGGGGTAACAGGGTTTCCGAGTTTTCGAAATGGATACGGGGTGTGGCCGCCCGGGTCGGGGTTTCGGACGGCCACACCCCGCGTCTTGGGGTGATACCGGATCAGTGCTCGTCGAGATCGGCGACAACCAGTGCGGCGATCTCGTCGAGCGCAGTGTCGGCACCCGCGCCCTCAGCGGCCAGCACGACCTCGTCGCCGTGCATGGCGCCCAGTGTCATCAGGTTGAGCACGCTGGACGCCGCGACCGGCTGGCCGTCGTCCTTCCTGATGGTGACCGCCACCGGCTGTGCTGCCGCGGCCTTGGCGAGCACGGCGGCCGGCCGGGCGTGCAACCCGACCTTGCTGCCGACCTTGACCCGTCGTTCCGGCATGAGGGCTCCTCGTTCATCGGCTGTTACTGCCGGTGAGTGTTGCGGTGGGCGACGCCCACCGCAACACCCCGCCTTGCTAATTGACCACTGTCGGTTCGTCCGCCATCGACGGATATCCGCCGCCGCCGCTGCCGACGCGCACCGCGCCACCGGCGGCCACCTCGGCCGCGACGTCCTCCTCACGGCCCGGTGTGCGCAGGTTCCACCGCTTGATCACCCAGGTGAACAGGAAGTAGTAGATCAGCGCGTACAGGATGCCGATCGGGATCAACAGCAGCGGCTTGGTCGCGATGCCGTAGTTGATCAGATAGTCGATCCCGCCCGCCGAGAAGCTGAACCCGTCGTGGATGCCGAGCGCGTTGACCAGCGCCAGCGACGAACCGGTCAGCAGCGCGTGGATCAGGTACAGCGGCCACGCCACGAACATGAACGAGAACTCGATCGGCTCGGTCACCCCGGTGATGAACGAGGTCAGCGCCGCGGACAGCATGATGCCGCCGACAAGCTTCTTCTGCGAAGGGTGCGCGGTCCGCCAGATCGCGAACGCGGCCGCGGGCAGGGCGAACATGAAGATCGGGAAGAAGCCGGTCATGAACCCGCCAGCGGACGGGTCGTGCGCGAAGAACCGGTTCAGGTCGCCGTTCACACCGTTGAAGGTGCCGAACACCGTCCACACCACCGCGTTGATCACGTTGTGCAGACCGAACGGGATCAGCAGCCGGTTGACCGTGCCGTAGATGCCGCCGCCGACGACCGTGTTGTGCGTCACGAAGTTACCGAGGCTGATCAGGCCCTTGTCGAACGGCGAGTACAGCAGGCCGAACACGACACCGATCAGGGTCATCACGAACGCCGTGATGATCGGCACGAACCGGCGGCCACCGAAGAACGCCAGGTACGGCGGCAGCTTGATGCGGTGGAACCGCTGCCACAGCATGGCCGAGATGACGCCGACCAGGATGCCGGCCAACACGCCGTACGGCCAGTGGTTCGGTGTCACGCCAAGGGAGAACAGCGCCGTGGTCTTCTTGATGTCGGTCGGGGCGAAGTTGACCGGCGAGAAGACCTGAACCACTTCGCTGAACACGGTGAAGCCGACAACGGCGGCCAGCGCCGTCGAACCGTCCGCGCGCCGTGCGAACCCGATCGCCACACCCACCGCGAAGATCAGCGGTAGGAAGTCGAACACGCCACCACCCGCCGCCGCGAACACCGCGGCGATCTTGGAGAACGCATGGAAACGCCCGAGCATGTCGCTCTGGCCGAGACGTAACAACAATCCGGCGGCCGGAAGTGTCGCGATGGGCAGCATCAGGCTGCGCCCGAGGCGCTGGATCCCAGCAAGGCCTCGGTTCTTGGACTCGCTGCCCGCTGCTGAAGCGGATGCAGTGGTCGTCATTCTTTTCCTCCATGGGCGGTGAACGGACCGGGGTCCGGGACTGTCCGGTCCAACTGCATCGTCACCTGGTAGTGGTCGCCCCGGTACCAGGACGTCATGTCCTCAACGGGTGCACCGTTGCGCGATGAGATTCGTCGGAACACCAGCAGCGGTGTCCCGGTACGAACGCCGAGCAGCCGGGCGGTCTCCCGGTCGGCTCCCTCGGCCCACACGGTCTGTGTCGCGTGGTCGAAGACCACACCGTGCCGTTCGGCCAGTTGCGTGTAGAGCGAGTCGGTCAGGTCGAGGTCGAGCAGTTTGGGCAGGTGCCCTCGGTGGTACCAGCCGCGTTCCACGGCCAGCGGTGTGCCGTCCGCCCTGCGCAGCCGGAACAGCCGCCACGCCGTGGCACCTGGAGCGAGCCGAAGCGCGCTCGCCGTGCCGGGTGGTGGCACGCCTTCCACCGTGCCGAGCACCTCGCTGCTCGGCGTGAGCCCACGGCGGCGCATGTCCGCCGTGAAGGACATCAGGTACAACTGGAGTTCCATCCGGCGCTGCATGGTGTAGGTGCCCTTGCCGCGCACGGTGACCAGCAGCCCGTCGGTGACAAGTCGGGCGACCGCGGATCGCACGGTCAGCCGGGACACGCCGTACCGCTCGGCCAGTTCCCGTTCGGACGGGATCGGCGAGCCGGGCGGCAGTTCGTTCTCGATCAGCCGTCGGAGGATCTCTCTCAGCTGCACGTGTTTCGGTTTCGGTCCGTCGACGATTCGGGCGGGCTCGGTGACAGCGCGGCCGCCGGACTGCCCGGCGGACTCGCCGACGACGGTCCTGCTGCCGGCGTCGTTGATCACGGTTCCTCCCGCCGGGGTGCCGTGGGGGCTCCGGTTTGGCTCGGCACGCCGGTCATTGGTACGTTCCGGTCTAGACCAGTTGGTGCGGGGAGGATGCACCTCGACACGAGGGGGTGTCAAGGCTCACGTCAAGTTGGATGTTTTCTGACATGCCGGTGACCAACGGGAACGTGCCATGATCATCCGGACAACAGCCCCACCGAGCACAGGAGACCCCATGGCAGACGAACGCGCGGCCAAGATCCTCGCCGCCATCGGCGGGGCAGGCAACGTTATCGAGATCGAACCGTGCATCACCCGCCTGCGCTGCGAACTCGAGGACGGCTCGGTGGTCGACGAGGTGGCCCTGAAGGCCATCGGTGCCCACGGCGTGATCCGCGTGGGCGGCATCGTGCAGATCATCATCGGCCCGGAGGCGGACACCATCGCAAGCGACATCTCGGACCTGCTCGAATGACCGGCGAGAACCTGCCGGTCACGAGCCCGGTGGCCGGCCGGGTGGTCCCGTTGGCGGAGGTCCCGGACCCGGTGTTCGCGGACGCCATGGTCGGCCCCGGCGTCGCGGTGGTCCCCGCGAGCGGGGCGGCTGACGCCGTGGCACCGGTCGACGGCACGATCGCCACGCTGCACCCGCACGCGTTCGTGGTGACCACCGACACCGGCCGGGCGGTCCTGGTACACCTGGGCATCGACACGGTACGACTACGCGGCGAGGGCTTCACCCTGCACGCCGCGAAGGGCGACACGGTCAAAGCCGGCCAGCCGGTGGTCGGCTGGGATCCAGCGGCGGTAGCGGCGGCCGGCTACGCGACGGTGTGCCCGGTGATCGCCCTGGACGCCACCCCGGAGGCGATCGCCGACCCGCACGAGCCAGGCCCGGTAGACATCGGCGACCGACTTTTCGACTGGCACTGAAGTTCTACGCGAACAGTCGACACGCGCGACAGCACGCCGAACAACCTCATTGGCGGCCACACTCAAGTCATCGTGACCGCATGAACATTCTCGAACTCACCGCCGTCACCGCCGTCGGCATCGCAATGGGCACAACGGGTCGCCACCTATTGGCCCGCCTATCCCGACCAATAGTCGTCCATCCACCATGGTGCGAGCTGACAACCGCCGCCCTGTCGGCCGTCATCGGCTGGCGAGCCACGACAGGGCATCTGCCATGGTGGTGGCTACCCGCCCCGCTACTCCTGACCTGGCTGGCCGTCCCCCTGTCCATCGCCGACCTCGCACACCACCGCCTGCCAAACGCATTGACAGTCCCCGCATATCCAGCACTCGGCCTGGCCACAGCACTAGCCGCGACCTTCGGAAAAGACCCTGCCATAGCCCTACGCGCACTAGCTGGATTAGCAATCTTCGGCGGAACACACGCCCTGATCCGAATCCTGGTCCCAACAACCCTTGGCGCCGGCGACGTGAAACTGGCCGGCAGCCTGGGCGCCATTCTCGGCGCCCTTGGCTGGCCGGCCCTGGCCGCGGCGGCCGTCCTCGCCGCCACCTGCACCCTGGTGATCGCCGCGACCCGCGGCACAACATCCGCCCCGCACGGACCGGGGCTCCTCCTGGCCACCTGGCTCCTGGCCACGTTCCCCGCCGGACCGTGACGGGCCCACCTGACGCACCCCCGTACGCCGTCGCCACCGGCAACCACCACCATGGGAGGATCAACCGGTGTTGCGTTGGATCACCGCAGGAGAATCACACGGCCCCGCCCTGGTAGCCGTCCTGGAGGGCCTGGTCGCCGACGTCGGAGTCACCAAAGCCGACATCGCCGCCCAACTGGCCAGACGACGCCTCGGCTACGGCCGTGGCGCCCGGATGAAGTTCGAGGCCGACGAGGTGGAGGTGATCGGCGGCATTCGACACGGCCGCACCCTCGGCGGCCCGATCGCGATCCGCATCGGCAACACCGAGTGGCCGAAATGGGAGCAGGTGATGTCCGCCGACCCGGTCGACCCGGCCGAACTCGCGAGCCTGAGCCGCAACGCTCCGCTCACCCGCCCCCGCCCCGGCCACGCGGATCTCCCCGGCATGCTCAAGTACGGCTTCACCGACGCCCGCCCGGTACTCGAACGGGCCAGCGCACGGGAGACCGCCGCACGAACCGCACTCGGCACCGTCGCACGCGCGTTCCTCCGACAGGTGCTCGGCGTCGAGGTGATCAGCCACGTCGTTGCCCTCGGCTCGGTGAGCGCACCGGCCGGCCTGCTGCCCGGCCCGCACGACCTCGACCTGATCGACAACAGCCCCGTACGCGCCTTCGACATCGCGACGACCGAGGCGATGGTCGACGAGGTGGACGCGGCCCGCAAGGAAGGCGACACCCTCGGCGGCATCGTCGAGGTCGTCGTGCACGGCCTGCCACCGGGCCTCGGCTCGCACGTGCACTGGGACCGCCGACTCGACTCCCGCCTTGCCGCAGCGATGCTCGGCATCCAGGCGATCAAGGGCGTCGAGATCGGTGACGGTTTCGCCGTCGCGAGGTCCCGAGGCAGCCAGGCCCACGACGAGATCGAACCGGGCGCCGGCACCGAGGGCGCGAAGGGCGTCAGCCGGAAGTCCAACCGCGCCGGTGGCCTTGAGGGCGGCATCACCAACGGCGAACCGCTCCGCGTCCGCGCCGCGATGAAACCGATTTCCACCGTACCCCGCGCACTGTCCACAGTGGACGTGGCAACCGGCGAGGCGGCCGTGGCGATCAACCAGCGCTCCGACGTGTGCGCCGTACCCGCGGCCGGCGTCGTCGCCGAGGCGATGGTCGCACTGGTGGTCGCCGACGCCGTACTGGAGAAGTTCGGCGGCGACTCGGTCACCGAAACCGCCCGCAACGCCAAGGCATACCTGGCCGCGGCGGAGCAACGCTGGTGAGCACCGAACGCACCGCCCGCAGGGCCGCTGTCGTGATCGGGCCGCCCGGCGCCGGCAAGACCACCGTCGGCGAACTTCTCGCCGCCCGTCTCGACGTACCGTTCCGGGACGCCGACCAGGACATCGAGCGCATCGCCGGCAAGTCCATTTCGGACATCTTCACCACCGACGGCGAGCCGGCTTTCCGTGCCCTGGAAGAACAAGCGGTCGCCGAGGCACTCGCGGAGCACCACGGCGTCCTCGCACTCGGCGGCGGCGCGATCCTGTCCGACCGGACGAGAACACTGCTGGCCGGCCACCAGGTCGTATTCCTGTGCGTCGGCATGACGGAAGGCATGCGGCGCACCGGTTTGTCGACCGCACGCCCGCTACTGGCCGGCGTGAACCCGAGAGCGACATTCAAAGCGCTGCTGGACGCCAGACTGCCGCTGTACCGGGAGGTCGCCACCGTCGAGGTCGAGACGGACACGCTGACCCCGGACGAGATCGTGGACGCCGTTCTGGACCGACTCGGTTCACCGGCCCGACAGGCGTGAGGGAAAGGAGCGCGATGGTCGAGC